>PXBV01000012.1 GCA_003565575.1 Psychroflexus sp.
CGGCTGAATATCCCAAGACACCGATTTTATTGGGATGCAAATTCCATTTTTGAGTGTTTCTCCTGATGTAACGAACTGCTTCTTGTGCATCTTGTAATGGCCCAATGGATTTATCTTCCATAATCTCATCACTTGGAAGTCTGTATTTCAATACAAAAGCGGTGATTCCCAAGCTATTGAACCACTCGGCTGTTTTATAACCTTCTTTTTTTATAGAAAGGAATTCATATCCTCCGCCAGGACAAATCACTATAGAAGTGCCATTGGGGTTTTCGGGAACAAAAACAGTGAGCGTTGGATGGGTTACTTTGCTCATTTTACCAATAGCTTCCTCGTACTTTTCTATATAGTTTTCAGCTGCTATGGAATTGGGAGCGTTTTTGTTCCACAAATCTATCACTTGGTTTTGTGCTGTTGAATAATTCGTCATTAAGAGAAATAGACCTATTAATAATGGTATAAATTTAAAAATTTTAGATGTCATAGATTTATTTTTCATCTTTAGTTAAACGTATTCAATGGGATTCTATCACTATTTTATTAGTCTTTAAACCTTCTGAAGTGGCCTCTATTGTTATTTTTCCGCTTTCTCCTTTTTTACTTTTAATCACCAGTAAACTCAAGCCATTAAACGCTTTTCTGTAATTGGCTTGAAAAGGCTCAGTTGAAGCCGCATTACCATTACCAACCGCAGCAATACTTGCAGGACCGGTAACTTTAAATTCTACTAAATTATCGGCCAAGGGATGAAAAACACCATTTTCATCTTGAATTTGTACCGTAATAAACGACAAATCATCTCCATCTGCATCAATTTTAGTTCGATCGGCTTCCAATGCAATTTGTGCTGGAGATTGAGCGGTTTGGATAACTTTTCTAGCTACTTCTTTACCATCTGTGTAGGCAACGACTTCTATTTCGCCAGCTTCATAAGGCACATTCCAGCTCAACCGATAAGGTGAATCGTAAAACTTTTCCTTTCGACCCCAGGCATAAAAATCAACAGGAATTCTGGTAGTGTCTTTTCCTTTAATTTTCTTACCCATGGATTTTCCATTGACAAATAATTCTGCTTCCTCCGCATTGGTGTAGCAAAACACAGGAATGGTATCCATTTCTGCCTCTTCCCAGTTCCAATGTGGCAAGATATGCACCATGGGTTCTTCTGTCCATTGGCTTTGGTAAAGGTAAAATCGGTCTTTTGGAAAACCAGCCAAATCCACAGCACCAAAATAAGAACTTCTTGCAGGCCAATCCCCATCCCAATTCCCGTGGGTTGAATTGTCTTTTCCGCCATAAGGTGTAGGTTCGCCTAAATAATCTATGCCTGTCCAGATAAACTCACCAATGTTGTTAGGCAGGGCATCTTGCACCATAAACTCTACATCCAGAGGGTATGCCCAAGGCGGACTATTGATGTCATAACTAGTGACTTGTAGAGACTCATGTTTATCGTATTTTTCTAATGGTAAATGATATACTCCTCTTGAAGAAACGGTAGAAGCTGTTTCTGAACCATAAACTATGATTTCTGGATAGGTTTTCATCATTTGCTCATATTGTGTAGGCTTATAGTTGGCCCCCACCAAATCTACAGCTTGCCCTAGTCCGTTTTTTAAAGCGGTTTTTAAATGATCAAATCCAGCAGTTACAGGTCTATTAGGATCTTCTTCTTTTGAAATTTTTACTAGTCGCTCTGCAATAATACGTCCGTCTGCTTCTCCTTGTTCACGAACCTCATTACCAATACTCCACATAATAACGGATGGGTGGTTACGATCACGACGAATCATATCTCGTAAATCTCTCTCATGCCACTCATCCCAATGCTTGCTATAGTCGTTTTCCGTTTTGGGTATACCCCATACGTCAAAAGCTTCAGCTTGAACTAATATTCCCATTTTGTCACACAATTCCAATTGCTCTCTTGAAGGCGGGTTATGTGAGGTACGTATCGCATTGACGCCCATGTCTTTCATAATCTCTAATTGACGTTCGGTGGCGCGAAGGTTTACCGCAGCCCCTAATGGACCTAAATCGTGATGCAAGCATACACCTTGTATTTTTTCCTTTCGACCATTGATAAAAAAACCGTCTCTGGTAAATTCAATGTGTCTTACACCAAAGGAGGTTTCATACTGGTCAATTTCTTGTTCATCCAGTATAATTTTAGACACACCTTTGTATAAATAGGCTGCATCTATATCCCACAAGTTAGGATTTTCTATAACTAAATTTTGATGAATAGTTGAAGTATTTTCATCAGCCCAGTCAATTTCAGTTGAAGTTGAAGCTACCTCTTTTCCATTTTCATCCAAAATTTGGGTATTTAAAAAGTAATGTCCTGTAGTTGAAGCATTTGTGGTATTGATTTTTGTTTCAATTGAAACCGCTGCTTTTTCTGAAGAAATTTCAGGAGTAGAAATATGTGTCCCCCAATGGGCGATATGTACAGGATTTTTAGTTTCTAACCATACTTTTCGATATATGCCAGCACCAGTGTACCAACGAGAGGATAACATTTCTTGCTTCATATGAACTGCGACTAGATTTTCTTCTCCAAATTTGATATAAGGGGTAATGTCTATTTCGTAGCCGATGTATCCCGAAGGTCGGTGATATACTTCTTGACCATTGATGTAGACAGTCGCATTGCTCATGACGCCTTCAAATTCAAGGCTTGTTATGCTTCCTTTTTTTTCTTCATCAATAGTAAACTTTTTTCGATACACTGCTTCTTCATGAATGGGTAATCCACCTGTACGTGAATTGTATTCTGGTTTAAAAGGCCCTTCAATAGCGTAATCGTGTGGGACACTTAGGCTTCGCCATTGAGAGTCGTCATAATCAGGCTGGGTTGCTGTGCTGTCTTCTGTTTTTTGAAATAACCAATCTTCATTGAAAGGAATACGTTCTCTTGTATTGATTGAAATCATAGTTTCGTCTTCATTTGAAGTACACGAGCATAACATGAATATGAATATGATTGTTACTATAGATTTTTTTATCTTCATTTATTTTTTCAAAAAAATTACTCTTCTTTTAAAAGTTCTTGGTGCGAAGTTGCAAACTTCGCACAGCCTTAGTTACCACTTCGCAGTATCTTATTTTTCTAAACGTTTAATCAATTGTAGTTTTACTTCCCCACCAATCTTTGTTGGGTTGAAAATCTTCCCACAACATCTCTTTGCGCTGCTTTTCTAAATTTTTCATACGATTCTCTCGTACATTTTTCATATATTGTTCCCGTTTTTTAGGGTCAAATTCAGGATCAGGTTCGGGGAATCTAGCTCCTACTTCTTTTAAATAATCCATCAATTCTTGATGCATTTTTTGGGTGCGTTCAATTTCAATTGAAGCTAAATCCTTTTGTTCATAAGGGTCTTCTTTTAGATTGAATAATTGTTGAGTTTCTTCTTCATAATAGTGAATCAATTTCCAATCGCCCAACCGAATAATGGAGGAAGGGTCGCCACCTTGATTGCCATAATGTGGATAATGCCAATAAAGGGGACGCTTCTCAAGGTTTGCAGTTCCTTCAATTAAAGGTTTTAAACTCACCCCATCTTTGTGATGGTTGGGCATAAGTGGTAGATTATTCAAATCAAGCAAAGTAGGATAAAAATCGGCTCCTGCAACAGGCGTGTCTACTTTTTTATGTTCTTGATTCGGCACATAAACAAAGTAAGGCTCAATAATTCCTCCTTCCCATTGGTAGCCTTTGCCTCCTCTGAAGGGGGCATTTGAGGTGGAGAACGCATCTCCAGAAGCCACGCCACCATTGTCTGATGTAAAGACGACAATGGTGTTTTTATCTAAGCCTAATTCTTCTAGACCGTCCATGACAAGGCCTACCGCATCATCCATATTTTCAACTAAACCCGCATACACAGGATTGTCCTGTTGCTGACGAATGGGTAGGTTACGTTCCATAGCAAAGCCTTTTTCAGCAATTCCCATTTCATGTGCTTTGTCACGGTATTTTTTCCATTTTCCTTCTTGGGTTTGGATAGGTCCATGCACGGCATAAAAAGACAAAAAGGCAAAGAAGGTTTCGTCTTTATTTGTTTCCATAAAATTAAGAGTTTCCTTTGCAAGTCGGTAGCTGAGTTGCTCACCGTCTTCCTTATTTTCAAGCTTTGGATTATCGTAAGGATCAAAATAGCCTCCTTTAGGGCTTCCACTGTGAAACCCTCCCTTGTTAATCTCAAATCCATGGTCTTCAGGATGGTGTCCTTCGCCCCCTAAATGCCATTTCCCTGCATAGAAGGTTTTGTAGCCATGCTGTTTAAAGGCTTCTGCAAGGCTTGTATCCTGAACCTTAAGATGTTTGTTGTATGCTGCTGGTAACATCTTATCGTGTCTGTTGTGACTTCTCCAATCTTCCCCATATTTGGCGCCTATCCAATCGGTAATTCCGTGTCTTGGTGTACTTTGACCTAGCATGATGCTTGCACGAGATGGGCTGCATACCCGGCTATTGGCATAACCTTGGGTAAATACAGTCGATTTTTTCGCTAGCTTGTCTATGTTTGGGGTCTCGTAGTAATCGCTTCCTGTAAACCCTAGGTCGTTGATGCCTAGATCATCCACAAATAGAAACAAGACGTTGTATTTTTCATTTTCTTCTGCTGAAGTTTTGTCTTTTTGACAAGATGTAAAAAAGACCATTAAAACGTAGAGTAAGATAAAATTGGAAGAGGAGATCTTACTTTTTTTATTGACTATTGCCATCTGTTTATTTTTTAATTCGATTCGGCTGAAATTCTTCAGAGATAATAGCTTCATAGCCCTCAAGCATTTCAGCTAATTTTTCAGGATTTGAATCCGCTAAATTATTGTCTTGTCTGGGGTCTTCTGCTAAGTTGTACAACTGAAATTTTTTGCTAAAAGCAGTTTCAATGCCTTTACCCCACATTATTTTAGGTCCTTTTTGAGGAGGAATCATTACCCAATCCCCTTTCTTGTAGGCGGTTCTTGTCATTGCTTCTATGATTATGTCTTTTCTTCCTTCTTTACTTTTACCTAAAAATACATCCAAGAGGTTTTGACTATCTGTTGTGCTGCTTTCGTTTTCAACTAGAGCAGCTAGAGAAGAGAATAAATCGATTTGACTTACTAATGCATCGCTAACTCCAGGTTCAATTTTATCTTTCCAATACGTAATAAATGGCACACGAGTACCAGCTTCAAAAAGGCTGTACTTCGTACCTTTCAAATTTCCACTTGGTGAATGTTGACCAAGTAATTCTTCGGCTTGGTCTTCATAACCATCCGCAAGAATAGGGCCGTTATCACTTGAAAAAATAACTAATGTATTTTCTAATATATCTGCTTCATCTAGGCTTTTCATCAACTCGCCAACAACCCAATCGGCCTCCATGATAGCATCCCCACGAGCGCCCATAGAAGTTGTACCTTCAAATCTTGGATGAGGCGTTCTAGGTACATGTGGTTGCTGCATGGTATACATTAAAAAAAATGGCTTTTCTGATTCATTTTTGTCTGAAAGATAGGTTTGAACCTTTTCTAAAAAGTGGTCGGCCATATCGATATCAGACCATCTAGCAGATTCTCCTCCTTTCATATATCCGATTCTTGGAATTCCGTTGATTACTGTTTTGTTGTGTTGGTCGTCAGCTTCAAGCGTCACCATTTCTGGATTATTATAGCCTGTAGGTTCACCTTCAAAATTTTCTTCGTAGTTCACTTCAATTGGATCGTCTGGGTCAAGATTATCCACATATCCATTATCGATGTATACCGTAGGAACTCGGTCTTGGGTGGCTGCCATGATGTAGCTATGGTCAAAACCCAACTCATTTGGTCCTGGAGCGATGTGTCCGTTCCAGTTTAAATCACCGTAGCCCAAACCAAGATGCCATTTACCAATGATTGCAGTTTGATAACCTGATTCTTTGAGCATCTTTGGTAGAGTTGCTTCAGTTGTGTCTATAATAAGGGGAGCAGAGCCTGGTAAAATTTGTGCTTTTTGGTTTCGCCAAGGATACTTTCCTGTCATTACTCCATATCGGCTTGGTGTGCAAGTGGCAGACGTAGCAAACCCATTAATAAACTTCATACCTTCATTAGCGAGTTGGTCTATATTGGGTGTATTAAGTTCTGTTGCACCATATGCACTCACATCTCCATATCCTAAATCATCTAAATACACAAACACAATATTTGGTAAATTTTTGGCTTCATTTTTACTTGTTTTTTTAATGTCGTGGTTACAAGATAAAAGGCATAGACTTCCAAAGACATAAAGTAGTCCTGTTTGAACAAATTTCATAGTAGTAATATTACGCTAACGATATAGTTTTAAATTGATACCATAAAATTAGTGTTATTAATGGTTCAAAAAGGGGTATAAATCGTTCAACTTATGGATAAAAAAGGTCTATTTGTAGGGCTTTATCCTTTTTTTGAGTAAAATTAGGGTACTTAAATTTAATTAAGGTATGAATTTTCAAGATAGTCTTAAAGTCGTTTGTGGTTTATTTGTTTTTTTAAGCTTCAGCTTACAGCATGCACAGCGAACAGAAGAGAACAATATTGTTGTCGATTTTATAACCGTGAAAGAAGGCCTTTCTCATAATTATGTCACCAGTGTAGTGAGTGATGGAGTAAACATTAAGTGGATTGGTACAGAAAATGGAATTACGAAATACAATGGATATGATTTTGAATATATCAAACCGAGTGAAGACTATCTAGAACTTTATAATGAAAACATCGAAACCCTTTTTAGTGATGACGATTCTAATATTTGGATAGGTACCAAAAGTGGGGGTGTGTCGTATATCAATGTATTAGAAAACAAAACAAAATCATTCAATCATCTAATCAACATAGAAAAAAACACAGATTTACGCGTTATATCTATTGCTCAAGACACTCAAGGCCATATTTGGGTGGGAACACGTAAAAATGGTGTTTTTGTAATCGACTTTAAAAATGACAAGTTGATAAGTCATTACAATTACAGAGATTACATCTACACTATTAAAAGAGACTTCAATGGTGGAATGTGGTTTACCAGTGGTAATAACTTATACCATAAACCTAAAGACGCCAATCAATTAAAAAAAATCGGGCTAGAAGGATACATCAGTGATATAGTCGTAGACGAACATCGTAACAAACTTTGGGCATCGCTTACAGGAGAAAAAGATGTTCTTTTTGGAGTTGACCTCACGTCTTTTGAAAAAGAAAAATTTAAAACAGGGGTGAGGAGTACGTTTTCTAAGCGACTTTCTATAGATGCTTCCGATAGAATTTGGATAGGCACGTGGGGAAATGGTGTACACCGAAGTAATGCAGACCTTTCTAGCTTTGAAAAGATAGATTTAATTGAAAAAAACCCTGAAAAAATAGAAGGTAACTACCATACTATTTTAAGCATTTATCATGACACCAATAATGTGACTTGGCTGGGCACTGCAAGTGGAGGTGTTGTAAAACTTACAGAAGCCAATGGTTTTGAAAATCTTGCCTCCACCATTGAAAACAACAATATTTTAGAAAATTTGAATGTGACTACTATCCATGAAACAGAACATCAGTTTTTTTTAGGGACACTTTTCTCAGGTGTTTTTCATGGTAAAGATTTAAAGTCTTTGCAACCTTTAGAGTCGCTCAGTAATGAGAAAATCAATACATTTTATCAGCATGAAAACTTGCTATATATCGGCTATAGAAATGGAATTCAAATTTATGACCTAAGTTTAGAAAAGATTATTTATGAAAATCAAAGTTTTAATAAAGTAACTTCACTCTATATAAAGGACGAGGATTTATGGGTTGGTACTCAACAGGATGGAATCATTGTGGTCCCTCAAGCTCAATTTGAAAATGAAAATGATTTTATTCAATTCAATAAGGATAAAGATGAAAATTTTTTCTTGGAATCTAATCGAATCACTAGCATCAAAGAAAGCCATACGGGTCAACTTTGGGTTAGCTCTTATAATGGTTTATTTAGGTTTGATGAAAAAGAAAATGATATTAAACATCATTCAGAATTGATGTCTGGTAATTTGCCTAGTGTTATCATCAATTCCCTTACACTAAAAGGCAACTATCTATGGCTTTCTACCCCCAACGGTCTAGTGAAACTAAATTACAAGGATGAAGAACTTAATTTTGAACAAGTTATAGGCAAGAAAGATGGATTGAATAGTGACTTTATTTGTGGGAGTACATTTGATGATAATTTAAATCTTTGGATTGCAACCCACACAGAAATTGTGAATTATAATGATATCGATAAAAGTATGATAATTTATGATTCTTCCAATGGTGTAGCGACGTCCTTATTTAATAACAACTCGGTTTTTAACTTCAACAATGAACGTATATACTTTGGAGGGATAGACAATGTGACGTTTTTCAACCCCTCTTCAGTAACAAAAATAAAAAGCAACCCAGAAGTTGTATTTACTGGACTTCGCGTAAAAAATGAGTTGATACGCTATACTCCTGATAATAGATTTTTAGATAAAGAACTGAATTATGCATCAAAAATCAACTTAAGCCATAAAGACGATTTTTTTTCTATTCGGTTTGTCAATAATGATTACTTAGGAAAATTCAATACTTATTTTAGATATAAGTTAGATGGATATCAAAACAATTGGATCCACTTACAAAGTAATAACGAAATCAACTTCGCTGGACTAAGCCCAGGAGAATATACTTTATATGTTCAAACTTCAAAAGATGAACAAAACTGGAGTGAATCTAAATCTATAGATATTTTTATTAAAGGTTCACCATGGAAAAGTACATTGGCTATTTCTATTTACGCGTTGCTCCTGTTCTCAATTATTGCCTACTTTGTTTGGTTGAACAACCACCGATTAAAACTCAAAAATAAACTAGAAATTTCTCAACTAGACGAGAAGAAGAAAATGGAGCTCACCGAAGCAAAGCTCAATTTTTTCACCAACATCTCTCACGAATTTAGAACTCCACTTACACTGATTATGAGTCCTTTAAAAGAGCTTATTCAAAGGGAGCGACAAAACACCAAGGCATTTAAACATCTTACCCACATTGAAAAAAATGCTAACCGATTGCTTGACCTAATCAACCAGCTTTTAGATTTTAGGAAGGCAGATTATGGGCTCCTTAAGTTGAATGTAGCTAAAGGAAATTTTGTGAATTTTGCCAGAGAAGTGCATTTGTATTTTAAAGAAGCAGCTAAAAAGAAAAATATCAACTATACCTTTAGTAGTGAAAATGAACAAATTGATTTTCCTTTTGATAGAAACAAAATGGAAATCGTTTTATGCAACCTTATTTCGAATGCGTTGAAATATAGCCATGCAGGAGGGGATGTAAACATTCACATAAAAAAAGTAAACGGGTTTTGTGAAATAAGCGTTTCTGACTCTGGCGTGGGAATGAATGCCAAGTATTTAGATAAAATTTTTGATCGTTTTTTTCAAATTGAAACAGCCGATACTGCAAAGATGATAGGAAGTGGAATCGGGCTAACCTTTTCAAAACGTATCATTGAACTACATCATGGAGAAATTCACGTTAAGAGTAAACCACAAAAAGGCACACAATTTACAGTAAGCCTAGCAATGGAGCCATCTTTATATGATGGTCTTTTGGATACATCATTTAAAAAATCAGATGATATTAGCATCTATCCACAGCCACAAGACCAGCATTCCAATCTAAAGCTTGAGAATAAACCAAGTATTCTCATTGTAGATGATAATGCTGATATTTTGAGTTTTATTACAGATATTCTATCAGACCATTATGAAATCATTCAAGCAGAAAATGGTAAAGAGGGCTTACAAAAAGCACTTTCCAAATCACCAGATTTAATTGTGAGTGATGTCATGATGCCTATTATGGACGGAATAGAACTCTGTAAGACTTTAAAAACAGATTTAAAAACCTCACATATTCCTATTATATTATTAACCGCTAGAACATCTACAGTATATGAGATAGAAGGACTAGAAAATGGTGCAGATGATTATGTAACCAAACCTTTTGATGCCAATGTAATTAAGGCAAGAATAGCAACTTTGCTAGAAAACCGCCAGAAATTGCAATCTTACTTTTTGAATAAAATTAGATTTGAGCCCACACCCGATGAAATTGACAAAAGCCAAGACCGTGAAAATAGTTTTATACAAAAAGCCATTCAACTTGTAGAAGACAACCTAGAAAATGAGGAGTTTGGCATTGATTTGATGATAGAAGAACTCAATATGAGTAGATCGAGTTTATTCAGAAAGATAAAATCATTAACAGGCTTGTCCATTACAGCCTTCATTCGGTCTATTCGTCTTAAAAAAGCGGCACACTTAATCCTAACAGATGATGAACTGAATATGAAAGAAGTAGCTTTTCAAGTGGGTTTTAACACTTACAAGTATTTTAAGAATTCATTTAAAAAACAATATAATTGTTTACCAACAGACTATAGAGAAAAGAGCAAAAAAATGTCAAATAGTTGAAATTTAACATGTTGTGACACATTCATACCTCTCTCTGGTCTATATCACCCTTTTATTTTAACTATAACGTTTGATATTTGTATCTGACTTAATATCTAATTGTTAATTGTTAAAACAAAGCGATGAAGAATTTTAAACATTTATTTGCATTTTTTCTCTTCACTAATGCATTTGCCTTCAGTCAAAACTCTATCACGGGTACGGTTC
>PXBV01000253.1 GCA_003565575.1 Psychroflexus sp.
ATATATAAAAAGCCTCGCAACTATTGCGAGGCTTTTTCTTTGAGTTAAATAATAACTAATTAGTATTTTATAGGTTCATTATCTTTTGGTAAGCTAAGCTTAATAAACTCTCTAATGTCATCATTTGCATTCTTCAAATCTTCTTTTCTAAGATACATCATATGTCCACTTTCATAAGTTTTAAAGTGAAGTCTGTCTTTCATTTTCCCACTTTGGTCTAGATGACGCATCGTATATTTTGCATTAAAATAGGTAGTTGCTCCATCAAATAATCCAGCTTGTATCATAACATGCATGCTTGGGTTTTGTGCCATAGCTTGTCTTAACTGTTTGCCTGTATTGTCTCCAGACCTATCCCATGGATATACACTGCCAAACATATTGTATTTTAAATCTGTTTTAAAATTGAGCTCATTTTTGAGGTAGTGATTGATGGCTGGAGTGAACGATTGAAGCCAAGAAGTAAGTTCGGAATTGTAATCTGGACGAGTACCTGCTTCTTTTGCATCAAGTCCAAGGTATCTAGAATCTAATCGACCAACTGTAAAGCCATCATCAATTTTTAAAGTTTTCCAAAATGTATTGAATGGAACCTCTAAGTTATTTTGAAGAAAAACTTTTTCATCTATACTAGAATAGTATGACATTTTTTCAACAATGGATTTCTTTTTGTTTTCATCAAGAAAACCACCCATGCTTAAGGCAGGAATTAATTTTTGAATTGTAAAATCCTCTACTTCGTCTAGCATCTCTAAAATCGGCTTGTTTTGGAGTTCTGGGGCTAATTTACCGTGATACCAAGCTGCTGCAGCAAAATAAGGTAGCCTATTAGCTACTTCAACAGGTCCTTCTCTTTCAATACCAAGTTCAGTAGGTGATACTAAAATCACACCATTTATGTACATCCAGTGAGAATTCTGTAATCGATCAGCTAGACCAGAAACCCGAGTTGTTCCATAGCTTTCTCCAATCAAATACTTTGGAGCCAGCCATTTGTCTTTTCGTGTTACAAACGTATTGATCCAGCTGGCTAGATAGTCAACATCTGCATTCACGCCAAAAAAGGTTTTTTTATCAAAACCTCCTTTTTCGTCTAGAATAGGTCTTGAGTGGCCTGTATTTACTGGGTTGACGTATACAATGTCTGCTACATCAAGTATGCTGTGTGGGTTTTCTTTGAATCCGTACGGCTGCGTGGGAAAACCTTCATCACTGATATTGAGTATACGTGGACCCGTATAAGCTAGATGCATCCAAACTGAGGCAGATCCAGGCCCTCCATTAAATGATATCACTAATGGTCTCACATCTCCGTTTGCATTTCTTTTACTGTTAACTTTGTAATAAGTAAATTGTATCCCTGCTATGGGCTCACCTTGATCATTCCATACCGGCTGCATGCCAGTTTCTGCTGAATAGCTAAGTTTTTGGCCATTAACGATTACTTCGTGATTTGTAACCACGGTTTCATCTGGATTAAACTCTACATTTTGACAAAATGTTAGTGATGTCGCGAGAAGCGCAACAATTGTTAAAATATTTCTCATGTGTTTTAAATTTTGTCTAAATATAATAAGTCTAAGTATTTTAATCTAGCTTTCAGTGCCCTTTTCAACTTCTACTGTCTTATTTGCTTCAGAAATATTAATTTGTAGAAAGAATCAACAAAAAAAGCTGCCTTAAGTTAATAAGACAGCTTTTTTCTAATTTTAGGTAAACCTGATGCTTACATCATTCCTGGCATACCGCCTCCCATTGGTGGCATTCCGCCGCCACCATTATCGTCTTCCTTTATGTCCACAAGAGCGCATTCTGTAGTGAGAATCATTCCTGCAACTGAAGCTGCATTTTCTAAGGCTACACGAGTTACTTTTTTAGGATCTATGATACCAGCTTTTAGCATATCTACGTAGGCATTAGTTTTTGCGTCATAGCCAAGCTTGCCTTCTAAGACTTTATTGATGACTACAGAGCCTTCTCCACCAGCATTTTCTACTATTGTTCTCATAGGAGATTCTATAGCTTTAGCAATGATGTTGATGCCGGTTTGTTCGTCTGCATTTTCAACTTTAAGTCCTTCTAAAGACTTTAAAGTTCTTATTAAGGCAACACCACCTCCAGCAACAATGCCCTCTTCTACAGCTGCACGTGTAGCATGCAAGGCATCATCAACACGGTCTTTTTTCTCTTTCATTTCAACTTCTGAGGCTGCTCCTACATAAAGTACGCCAACACCACCAGCTAATTTTGCAAGGCGTTCTTGTAATTTTTCTTTATCGTAGTCGCTTGTTGTAGCTTCTACTTGAGCTTTAATTTGATTAACGCGGTTAACGATGTTATCTTTTTCTCCAGCACCATTTACAATAGTAGTGTTGTCTTTATCAATGGTTACATTTTCAGCAGTGCCAAGCATATCTAAAGTAGCATTTTCTAAAGTAAATCCGCGTTCTTCAGAAACTACAGTACCACCTGTAAGAATAGCGATATCTTCCAGCATTGCTTTTCTTCGGTCTCCAAAACCTGGTGCTTTTACAGCAGCAATTTTTAAAGAACCTCTTAGTTTGTTAACTACCAAAGTAGCAAGTGCTTCTCCTTCAATATCTTCAGCAATGATTAAAAGAGGCTTTCCGCTTTGAGCAGCTGGCTCCAAAACTGGAAGCAAATCTTTCATAGAATTGATCTTTTTATCCACAATTAAAATATATGGATTTTCTAGATCTGTGGTCATTTTTTCACTATCGGTAACAAAATACGGAGAAAGGTAACCTCTGTCAAACTGCATTCCTTCTACTACGTCTACATAAGTTTCAGTTCCTTTTGCTTCTTCTACGGTGATAACTCCCTCTTTGCCAACTTTGCTAAAAGCCTCAGCAATTAACTCGCCTATTTGGTCATCATTGTTTGCAGAAATAGAGGCAACTTGTTTTATCTCTTCTGAGGTATCTCCAACAGATTTCGCCTGTTTAGATAATTCAGCTATTACAGCTTCTACAGCTTTATCAATTCCTCTTTTGAGGTCTAGTGGGTTAGCACCAGACGCAACATTTTTCAAACCTTCTTTTACTATAGCTTGAGCTAGTACAGTTGCTGTAGTTGTACCATCACCGGCTAAATCATTGGTTTTGGAAGCTACTTCTTTCACCATTTGTGCTCCCATATTTTCTAGAGCGTCTTCTAATTCTATTTCTTTAGCTACACTTACGCCATCTTTTGTGACCATTGGTGCACCAAAGGATTTGCCAATTACTACATTACGACCTTTAGGTCCTAAAGTTACTTTTACAGCATTAGCAAGGGCGTCTACTCCTCGTTTAATCCCATTTCTTGCTTCAATATCAAAAATTATATCTTTTGCCATTTTATGTTATTTTAGTTAATTACTTTGTTTTTATACAATTGCGAGGATATCATCCTCTCTCATAATAAGGTAATCTTGGTCATCATGTTTTAACTCTGTACCAGCAAATTTTCCGTAGAGTACTATATCACCAACTTTCACTGTCATATCATGATCTTTTTTTCCATTTCCTACAGCTACAACTTTACCACGTTGTGGTTTTTCTTTTGCTGTTTCTGGAATGATAATTCCAGAAGCTGTTTTAGTTTCTGCGGCTTGAGGCTCTACAAGCACTCTATCTGCCAAAGGTTTAATGTTTACTGCCATTATTAATGTGTTTTATGTTTGTTTTTAAGTCTGCGTTCCAAAAGTGTGCCAATGAGTTTTAACTGCCAATGCGCAAAAAAAAATGCCAGCTTGTCATAAGCTGGCATTGTAATTTGGAGAGCTTCCACTCTATTCTTCATTTATAGGTGGTAAATTATTTTGAGTGTTTTCAATTGGTGCTTCATTACCATCAAGTAGTTTTGAATCTGTTTGACCTTTTTCTCCTAAGATGGTAACATTAGATAGTAATATTAGTACTAAAAGCAACGTAGCTAAAGCCCATGTGCTTTTGTCTAAGAAGTCTGAAGTTTGTTTAACGCCACCCACTTGTTGTGAACCACCTCCGCCAAACGAAGAAGATAATCCACCACCTTTTGGGTTTTGTACCATGATAACAACAATTAGTAAAAAAGCAACAATTACTATTAGGATTAAAAATATGGAAAATGTACTCATTATTATTTATTTTCTTTTAGTCTTTTTATTTCTTGAATTTGGTCTGCAAAGAAAGTACTTTTTTCGGGATAATTCAAAATTAATATCTTAAATGCTTGTATGGCTTTGTCATAGCGTTTTTGTTCTACGTAAACTCTAGCTAGAGTCTCTGTCATAAGTCCAGAAGACGGCTCGTGCTTTGGTTTTATTTTTTCTGAACTTTCATAAGATTTTGTAGGGATAATTTTTGGATTGTTTTTTATAAACTCGTCTATAACGCGAAACTGAGGGTTGTCTTTTGAGTTATTTAATGTTTCCTTTTTATCTTTTAAAGGTTCAAGTTGAGTTAATTTCATCCACTCTTTAAAGGATTTTTGCTCCGAGGTATTAAACTCTAATGGTGTACTTTTTACAAAATTTGTTGGATTTTCTTTTTCAATAAATAGCTCAGGATCGTTAATTCTGTTAACCAATTCTTCATTTATTTCTAGCTCCTCTTGCTCTTGGTTATGTTTTATGAGCAAATCTATTTTGTTAGCTATTTCAAGTTGCGTAAATTCTTTGGATGTTATGAAATCAAATAAAACTTTCCTGTCTTGTGTTCTTATAGCTGTTTCTTTAAGACATTTATTGTACTGAAAGCTTCCGTTATGTTTAAGTAGCTTTAGCTTTAAGGCATAAGCAGGTTGAAAATATGGATATTCATAAATCACCTCTTGGATTTGCTTTAGAGAATTAAAGTTAAATTCAATAGGGTCTTTAATTAGGTTAAGTAATTCTTCTTTTTTCATTACCAGTTGGTTAAAGATGCATTAAATACATCTTGGGTGATTCTTAAGAAGACTTCTTCTATAGCTTCATCTTTTTGAGCACCCGTTAATTGTGCATTACCAGGAAAATCAAAATAAAATGAGAAGTTTTGTTCAAAATCCTTTTCAGGCTCTAATGTGTTAAAAAACCTTACATTTACTGCTATGGTGAGTCTATTTTCTGCAGCTCTACTGTCTGATGTAGCTGTCATGGGAGCCACATAATACCTTGTGATTTCACCTTCATACACCAAATCTCCATTGTTGTTTACAAGGCTGAGTTTAGTTTGGTTTTGAATCAAGTCTTGAAGTGCTAAGGTAAAATCCCTATCTATCCCAGGCTCTATAAGTTGAGCTGTATTTTGGAAAAAATTGACTTGAAATGTTTCTGCATTACCAGTATCTGCACCCGTGAAGGAGTAGTATTTACATGAGCTGAGACTAAAACTAATGATTAAGCAAAGGGCTAATTTAAATTTCATTACAAATCGTATTGTTTAATTTTTCTATATAAAGTGCGTTCGCTTATGCCTAGTTCGTCTGCTGCTGGTTTTCGCTTACCTTGATGTCTTTCTAAGGATTTTTTGATAAGCTCTACTTCTTTATCCTGCAAAGAAAGCGTTTCTTCCTCCTCAATGTCTTCAGCATAATCATAAGAATCTTCAATTCTTGAGTCAAGATTATTGTCAGCTCGTGTTTTTTGGCTAGGGAGTTGAAGTATTTCTAATTGTTCTTGGTGAGATTCTTCAGCAAATTCTTTTTCTGATGCGGTTTCACCATATACTTTTTTGATAAGGTTCATGTTTTCTTCCTTAAACGATTCATCATTCCCACTTTCCATGAGCTCCATGGTCAATTTTTTAAGGTCATTTAAGTCGTTTTTCATATCAAAAAGCACTTTGTAAAGAATCTCTCTTTCGTTGCTAAAATCACCTTTGTTATTTTTTTCTTCTGAAATTACTGAAGGTAAATTAGAACTGTTTTTAGGTAAATAGTGCTTTAAGGTGGCTTCATCAACCTCTCTTTCGGTTTCCAAAACTGAAATTTGCTCAGTAATGTTTTTAAGCTGCCTTATGTTTCCTGGCCAGTTGCAACTTTCTAGTGCTTTTATAGCAGAGTCAGTAAGTCTTATGGTTGGCATTTTATACTTTAGGGCAAAATCCGAAGCAAATTTTCTAAACAATAAATGGATGTCAGAGCGTCTTTCTCTTAACGGAGAAAGGTAAATTTCAACAGTGTTGAGTCTATAATATAAGTCTTCTCTGAATTTGTTTTTTTTGATAGCCTCCAGCATATTCACATTGGTTGCTGCCACAATTCTTACATTGGATTTTTGAACTTTAGATGAGCCTACTTTTAAAAATTCTCCAGTTTCTAAAACCCTAAGCAATCTTACCTGAGTAGTTAAAGGAAGTTCTCCTACTTCATCTAAGAAAATAGTGCCACCGTCTGCTTCTTTAAAATAGCCATCTCGAGCTTGATTAGCTCCAGTAAAAGCTCCTTTTTCATGGCCAAACAGCTCGCTGTCTATAGTTCCTTCTGGTATAGCTCCGCAGTTAACAGCAATGTACTTTGAGTGTTTTCTGTGAGAAAGTGAGTGTATTATTTTAGGTAAACTTTCTTTACCAACACCGCTTTCTCCCGTAATTAATACCGAAATATCTGTAGGTGCTACACGTATAGATTTTTCTATAGCTCGATTAAGACTGGCATCATTTCCTATAATCTCAAATCGCTGTTTAATTGCTTGTGGGGATTCCATAGTTTGATTTTAATTTAGGATGAAGAAGTCTGCATTGGACTGTAACCAACCGCTTTACCTTTTAGAGTAGCACTTGTGCATTCTTTCATTTCTACCAGCACATAATCACCTACTTTATAATGTTCTTTTGGAAACACCACTGTTGTATTTTGGGTGTTTCTGCCGCTCCATTCTAGATTAGATTTTTTGGACTCTTTTTCAATTAAAACTTCTTCGATTTTCCCTAAGTGTTGTTCTGTTCTGTATTTAGAATGTAATTGCTGTAAATCTATAATGTCTTGTAATCTTTTTTTCTTAACAGATTCGGGGACATCATCTTGAAACTTTTTAGCGCCTAGGGTTCCTGGTCTTTCAGAATAGGCAAACATGTAGCCAAAATCATACTTTACATACCTCATTAGGGATAAGGTGTCTCTGTGGTCTTCTTCTGTTTCTGAAGGGAAGCCCGTTATCATATCTTGTGAAATACCACAATCTGGGATTATTTTTCTGATGTTATCTATCAATTCAAAATAGTCTTCACGTGTATGTAAGCGATTCATTTTTTTCAAAATTCTATCGCTGCCACTTTGTACGGGTAAATGAATGTAATTACAAATATTATGATGCTTAGCCATGACTTCAATAACATCCAAGGTCATGTCCTGTGGGTTGGAAGTAGAAAAACGAATACGCATTCTTGGTTGTGCTTTGGCTACCATATCTAGTAAGTCTGCAAAGTATACGGCAGTGGCTTTTTGCATTTCAGAGGCTTTTTTAAAATCTTTTTTCAAACCTCCTCCATACCATAGGTAGCTATCTACGTTTTGGCCTAGTAAGGTAATTTCTTTGAAGCCTTTTTCCCAAAGGTCATTAACCTCATCTAGGATACTTTGAGGGTCTCTACTTCGTTCTCGTCCTCTGGTAAAAGGCACCACGCAAAACGTGCACATATTATCACAACCTCTAGTTATTGAAACAAATGCAGAAACTCCATTGCTTTGTAACCTTACGGGTGATATATCTCCGTAAGTTTCTTCTTTGGAAAGGATTACATTTATAGCATCTCTACCATTTTCAACCTCTTCCAAAAGATTTGGTAAATCTTTATAGGCATCTGGCCCTACAACCAAATCAACAATTTTCTCTTCTTCTAAGAATTTGTGTTTTAAGCGTTCTGCCATACAACCTAGCACGCCTACTTTCATAGAGGGGTTATCTTTTTTAACGGCATTGAACTTTTCAAGTCGTTTTCTCACAGTTTGTTCTGCCTTATCTCTAATGGAACAGGTGTTCACCAATACAAGGTCTGCTTCTATCAACTCATTAGTGGTGTTGTAGCCTTGGTTATTCAAGATGGATGCTACAATTTCACTATCACTAAAGTTCATAGCACAGCCGTAACTTTCGATATAAAGTTTTTTAGAATTCCCTATTTTATTATCTTTTACCAAGGTCTGGCCCTGCAATGTTTCATCAATTACCTTCTCCATAAGACGCACAAATTTTTTGCAAATATAAATCAAACACCTATGCTGACAAAATGTCACTTAAGTCAATTTCGAATTTATTTTGATAAAAACCTTACCTAAAAAACAGTTTTCATCTTTACTTTAATAAAGTTCTTAAATTCAAATCCAAAAAATCGTATACTTTTGTAACATAAACTATTTAAAATGTCAAAACATCTTGTAATTGTTGAGTCACCAGCCAAAGCTAAAACGATAGAAAAGTTTTTAGGTAAGGATTATACAGTAGCCTCAAGCTTTGGCCACATTGCAGATTTGCCATCCAAAGAACTGGGCGTAGATGTTGAAAATGATTTTAAACCAACCTATGTGGTAAATAGTGATAAGAAAGACGTGGTAAGAAAGCTCACTAAAATGGCAAAAAACTCAGATACCGTTTGGCTAGCCAGTGATGAAGATAGGGAAGGAGAAGCCATTGCATGGCACCTTGCAGATGAGCTTAAGTTAGATGAAAAGAAAACTAAACGTATTGTGTTTTCTGAAATTACTGAATCTGCGATCCTTAACGCTATTAAGAATCCTAGGGAAATCAATTATAATTTGGTAAATGCTCAAAAGGCCAGACGTGTGTTAGATCGTCTTGTGGGCTATGAGTTATCTCCCATTTTGTGGAGAAAAGTAAAAGGCGGTCTATCTGCAGGAAGGGTCCAGTCTGTTTCTGTAAGGTTGATTGTGGAGCGAGAGCGTGAAATCTTAGACTTTAATCCTGAAGTGTTTTATAGAGTAGATGCCGAATTTAAAACGGAAAATGGTTCTACCTTCAAAGCCAAATTACCTAAAAACCTAGAATCCAAAAAAGAAGCTGAAGCCTTTTTGGAAGCGCAAAAAAAAGCAAGTTTTGAAGTAAGTGATCTTACCAAAAAACCAGCCAAAAAATCTCCTGCGCCTCCCTTTACAACTTCTACCCTTCAACAAGAGGCTGCCAGGAAACTTTATTTTTCTGTTAGCAAAACCATGAATATGGCTCAACGTCTTTATGAAGCTGGACACATTACATACATGAGGACAGATAGTGTGAATCTGTCTAAGCAAGCAAAGCAAAGCGCCAAAGATGAAATTGAAAGTGCCTATGGGAGCAAATACCATAAAGAGCGTAATTATAAAGGTAAATCTAAAGGAGCACAAGAGGCTCATGAAGCTATACGTCCTACCAATTTTGCCGTGCACCAAATTGATGCGGAACGAGATCAACAGCGCCTATATGAGCTGATTTGGAAGCGAGGTATTGCTTCTCAAATGAGTGATGCCGCCTTAGAGCGAACCAATGTAAGAATTGCTTCTAGTAATGACGAGCGAGAATTCTCTGCCAATGGTGAAGTTGTAAAATTTGACGGCTTTTTAAAGGTGTACTTGGAAGGAAAAGATGACGAAGAGGAAGAGCAAAGCGGATTATTGCCTGCAATGAAAGTGGGAGAATCTTTGTTGAATAATTTTATTCAAGCCACAGAACGGTATACAAGACCTCCGTCTAGATATACAGAAGCTTCTTTAGTTAAAAAACTTGAAGAGCTGGGGATTGGTAGACCTTCTACTTATGCACCAACAATTTCAACCATTCAAAATAGAAAATACATTGAAAAAGGGAATGTAGATGGAACTGAAAGAGCTTACGTTCAATACACCTTCAGAGACAACAAAATTAAAAAGGAAACCCTTTCAGAAAAAGTAGGTAGTGACAAAGGCAAACTTGTACCAACTGATGTTGGTATGGTGGTAAATGATTTTTTAGTCAAACATTTTAGAGGAATCCTTGACTATAACTTTACAGCTAAATTAGAGCAAGATTTTGATGAGGTAGCAGAAGGCAATGCAAAATGGAGTAAAGTGATGAAAGATTTTTACATTCACTTTCATCCTAATGTCCTTGATGTGGCTGCTAATGCAGAGAGGGAAGTGGGTGAGCGCATTCTAGGTAAAGATCCTGAAACAGGTAAACCCGTAAGTGCACGCTTAGGAAAGTTTGGTCCTATGGTTCAAATAGGTTCTGTAGAAGATGAAGAAAAACCAAGGTTTGCAAGTTTAAAGCCTGATCAAACCCTAAACTCTGTTACTTATGAGGAAGCTATGGAGCTGTTTAAGCTTCCAAAACAATTGGGTGAGTATAAAGGTGAAGAAGTTGAAGCTAATGTGGGTAGATATGGGCCCTACGTGCGTTTTGGGAAGAAGTTTGTGTCTTTAGATAAAGGAGAAGACCCATTAGACGTTAATTTAGAGCGTGCTGTAGAACTCATTAAAGCAAAAGAAAAGGCTGAGGAACCTATCTATTACCATAAAGATAAAGGAGTCCAGAAAGGAGTTGGGCGTTTTGGCCCTTATCTAAAGTGGGATGGGATGTTTATCAATGTTAATAAAAAATACGATTTTGATCATCTTAGTGAAGCTGATATTGTAGAGCTGATTGAAGATAAGATTCAAAAAGAGAAAGATAAATTAATTCATCACTGGGAAGAAGAAGGTATTAAGCTAGAGAAGGCTAGGTGGGGAAGGTTCAAATTGTCTA
>PXBV01000047.1 GCA_003565575.1 Psychroflexus sp.
TTGGGTTGCAAATTTAATATAAAATTACATTCTACAAAACGATTTTATTAAATAAGAGTAAAAATATATGCAGAAAAAACGCGCAACCCATTCAATGCATTTTAAATGAATAGGTTACGGTTATAGTATGTATAGTTTTTGAGGTTATTTATCCAAAAATGGCTGCACCTTTTCTCTTATTTCCTCTACAATACTTGGGTCTAAAAGGGTTGACACGTCCCCAATTTGGTCGCCTTCCCCAGAAGATACTTTTCTCATAATCCTTCTCATAATTTTACCACTTCTTGTCTTAGGCAAACCTGACACAAAGTGAATGCGGTCAAGCTTAGCAATAGGGCCAATTTTACTAGATATCAAAGCATTGATTTCTTTGCTTAAGTTATCTTGGTTTCGGTCATCATTTTTTAAAATGATAAAACCAGCTAATGCATTTCCCTTCACATCGTGTGGGAATCCAATAATGGCCGATTCTGCCACTGCTGGATGCTCGTTGATGGCGTCTTCTATTGGCGCAGTGCCTAAATTGTGCCCAGATACGATGATAACATCATCTACTCTACCGGTTATTCTGTAATATCCAACCTCGTCTCGTAAGGCGCCATCTCCTGTAAAGTACATACCTTTAAAAGCAGAGAAATAAGTGTCTTTGTAACGTTGGTGATTACCGTATACGGTTCTAGCCATACTTGGCCAAGGATACTTAATACAAAGTCTTCCATCTGTACTGTTGCCCTCTACCTCGTTTCCTTTTTCATCCATTAGGGCTGGTTGGATACCTGGCAATGGCAAAGTAGCATAAGTTGGCTTAGTTGGTGTTACAAATGGAATTGGAGAAATCATAATGCCCCCTGTTTCAGTTTGCCACCATGTGTCTACAATGGGTGATTTTTTCTTACCAATATTTTCATTGTACCAGTTCCAGGCCTCTTCATTGATAGGTTCTCCTACGCTACCGAGTACTTTTAATGAAGATAAATCATATTTATTTACAAATTCGATATCCTGTTTTGCTAAAGCTCTAATAGCTGTAGGGGCTGTATAAAATTGATTAACTTTATACTTTTCTACAATTTCCCAGAATCTACCAAAATCGGGATAGGAAGGTACACCTTCAAACATCAAGGTAGTAGCACCATTCAATAATGGCCCGTAAACTATGTAGGAATGACCAGTTATCCAACCAATATCTGCGGTACACCAATACACGTCATCTTCTTTATACTGAAACACATTTTTGAAGGAAAACGCAGAGTAAACCATATACCCAGCGGTGGTATGCACCATTCCTTTTGGCGTTCCCGTAGACCCAGAAGTGTATAAAATGAAGAGCATATCTTCTGCATCCATCTCTTCGGCTTCACACTTATCGTCTACTTTTTTCAATTCTTCATGCAGCCACACATCCCGACCTGCTTTCATATCAATTTTAGCAAAGGTGCGTTTAGCAACTAAAACGGTTTCAATAGAAGGGGTAGACTCTAAAGCTTCATCAACAATGCCTTTTAGGTCTATAGACTTTGAGCCTCTATAGGACCCATCTGAGGTAATCAGCATTTTACATTCAGAATCATTTATCCTAGAAGCTACAGCAGTTGCAGAAAATCCAGCAAAAACAACAGAATGTACTGCGCCAATTCTAGCACACGCCAGAGTAGCTATAGCTAATTCTGGAATCATAGGTAAGTAAATACAGACTCTATCCCCCTTACTAATGCCTTTACTTTTCAAAACATTTGCCATTCTATTAACGCGCTTAGACAGTTCTGCGTAAGATATTTTTTGAGCTTCTTCTTCAGGGTTATTAGGTTCAAAAATAATAGCTGTTTTATTAGCACGTGTTTTTAGGTGTCTATCTATTGCGTTTTCAGTAATATTTAATTTAGCGCCTTCAAACCAAGTGAATTTAGCTTCGTCAAAGTCAAAATTTAAAACCTTATCCCATTTTTTTCTCCATACAAAATTTCTTTCTGCAATAGTGTTCCAGAAGTTCTCAGGATCATTTTGAGAAATACGATACACATCCATATACTTAGCAAGTGAATCTATATTGTAATAAGTCTTGGTTAAGGCTTTTAATGAAGATGTAACCAAACTTTTATCTTTTTTGAAAGCTCCGACTTTTGCTTTATTAAAGGACTCAATGATTTCACTTATAACCATGGGTTCTTCAATTGTAGATGGAAGGCTGTAGGTCTGGCCGTCTACAATTTTACGCAAGGTTCTTCTTAAGGTTTTACCGCTTCGTGTTTTGGGGAGGCGCTTTACCATAACTACTGTTTTGAGGCTTGCTACCGCCCCTACAGAATCTCTAACCATCTGGACAATTTCTGTTTCTAGTTTATAAGATTCATATTCTTCTTCTCCTATTTTAGGAACAATAATAGCTAAAGGCACTTGACCTTTTAAATCGTCTTCCATACCAACTACTGCACATTCTGCCACTGCTGGATGTGTAGAAACCACCTCTTCTAGAGCTGCTGTGGATAAACGATGCCCAGATACATTGATAACGTCATCTATTCTTCCGGTTATGAACACATAACCATCCTCGTCTATATAGCCACCGTCTCCAGAAAAATAATACCCTGGAAACTTACTCAAATAACCGTTTTTATAACGTTCATGATTATTCCATAAGGTTTGCATAAATCCTGGAGGCAAGGGTAGTTTAGAACATAAAAAGCCTTCTTCTCCAGCTGATAGAACTTCACCATCTGGAGATAGTATTTCTAAGTCATATCCTGGCACTGGTTTTCCAGAGGAACCTGCTTTTACAGGTTGCGGGTCACTTCCCATAAAATTAGCTGCAATAGACCAGCCAGATTCTGTCTGCCACCAGTGGTCAATTACTGGGATTCCTAACTTTTCTTGCGCCCACCTTAAGGTTGTTTCATCGCAT
Source organism: Psychroflexus sp. (assembly GCA_003565575.1). Classification (GTDB taxonomy): domain Bacteria; phylum Bacteroidota; class Bacteroidia; order Flavobacteriales; family Flavobacteriaceae; genus Psychroflexus. The sequence goes on from PXBV01000047.1 coordinate 2,900, forward strand.
CGCTCTCCAGCTAAAAATTGATATTTAAGGGATGAAATGTCATGCTTTTTAATAAATTCCCCTTTGGGGTCTTCCTTTTTGATGGCTCTAAACGCGGTGGGAGCGGTAAACATAACATTCACTTTATGGTCTTCAATAACTCGCCAAAAGGCACTCGCATCTGGAGTTTTAACAGGTTTTCCTTCATAAATAATGGTCGTATTCCTATGGATCATGGGTGCATAAACGATGTAGCTATGACCAACAACCCAACCTACATCTGATGCAGCCCAAAATGTATCACCAGGTTGAGTACCATAAATGTGTTCCATAGAGTATCTTAACCCTACAGCATAACCACCTGTATCCCTAACCACGCCTTTGGGTTTACCAGTAGTGCCAGAGGTGTATAAAATATAGGATGGATCTGATGACTTCAAAGGAACTGCTTCCACAGGTTCAGACTTTTCTAGCAACTCTACATAATCTATATCATAGGCTTTCTCTTCAAACTCTGCTCCTAGTTTTCTATTGAAAACTACTACTTTCTCCACCTCATGTTCAGCTTTTTCAATAGCTTCGTCTACCATTGGTTTATAAGGAATTAGGCGGTCAAGCTCTATACCCGAGGTAGCTGTTAAAATAACTTTAGGTTTGGCATCATCTATACGCATGGCCAATTCATCTGGAGCAAAGCCACCAAATACAACCGAATGGATAGCCCCAATTCTAGTACATGCTAGCATGCTAAATAAAGCTTGAGAAATCATAGGCATATAAATGATAACTCGATCTCCTTTTTCTACACCCAAATCTCGTAAGCCACCTGCGAGTTTTGCTACTTTTTCATGTACTTGCTTGTAGGTGTATTTAATTTGTTTTTGACGTACTGCAGAGTCATAAATGACGGCAACATCGTCCCCATGACCAGATTCTATATGCTGATCTATGCATAAGTAACTTAAATTGGTTTCTCCATCTGGAAACCAATGATAGATACCTTCATCCGTTTGTGATAAGGCCGTTTTGGGCTCCTTAAACCATTTGATATTTTTTGCTTCTTCTAGCCAAAATTCTTCAGGCTTAGCAATGCTTTTTTGATAGGTTTCTTTATACTTCATAACTAATTATTTTAAGTATTTGAGTTTAATAATTTATTAATAATGTTGACAAGTTTTTTAATAGAGAAGGGCTTTTTGATGTAATCTTTTGCTCCAAGATTCATAGCTTTTTCTATATCGCTATCTTTTTGCTTAGCACTTATGATTATGCTTTGAATTTTATTTTGAAATTCTTTATGGTCTTTTAAAAAAGTAAGTACTTCATATCCATCAACTTTTGGCATCATAATATCCAAAACTATTAAGTCAGGTTTTAGTTCCTTTAAAAGCGTAATGGCTTCTTCTCCATCTCGAGCAATAAAAATATCGTAATCATTTTTCCGAAGGGCGTACTCCAGTGCCATGATAATATTTGGCTCATCATCTACAAGTAGAATCTTTTTCATAGGTTTAATTTTGGCAATTGAATGATCAGTTCAGCTCCTTTTTTTATGTTCGGGTTGGCGTAAATTTTCCCTTTATGCATTTCAACTATTTGTTTACATATGGCTAGTCCAAAACCGCTTCCAATTGGCTTTTTAAAGGTTTGGTTCTTGGATTGATAAAATTTTTTAAAAATCAATTGAATATCTTCTTCTGGAATTCCCTTTCCATTATCTGTTATTTTACAATACACATGTTGCGAGTCTTCTTCGATTTGCACTTGAATTAACCCTTTAGTTTCTGGTACAAACTTTAATGAGTTTGATAAAAGATTGGTAAACACTTGAAGCATCTTACTGTTATCAAATTTAATTTCTACATTAGTTTCAGTTAGAAATTTAACTTGTACATTTTTGCGTTTAGCAATACTGCTTATACCATTAATGGCTTTAGCAAGACATTGGTTCAAACTTTGAACTTCTAAAGTTAATTCATCTCGGCCAGATGCCATTTTTTCTAAATCTAAAATATCGTTAATCAATACGTTTAAGCGTTCTGTATCTTGAATGATGTTATTCAGAAACTTTTGACGTAGTTCCAAAGGCATGTCTTCGCTATCAGAAAGAACTTCCGAGCTTGCTTGTATGGAGGTAATTGGTGTCTTAAGCTCATGTGCAACTGTATCTAGAAAATCATCTTTAAGTTGGTCTTGAATTTTCAGCTCGTCATTGGCTGATTTTAAATCGGAAGTAAGTTTTAATAATTTTTGAGATTGTTCTTCAAGTGATTTATTGACTGATATGGTTTCTCTATTTTCTTCAAGGATTTTAAGAACCTCTATAAGAGATACGGGCTTTTCTTTAGCAACGTTAGAAATCAAAATCTTAGCAGAGGCACTGCCTACAGCTCCTGTGAGTAAACGTTCCGAAAAATTGATAAACTTTGCATCTGCAAGCTTATCTGAAGGATTTACATCATATCGTTTTCTAAAAACCCTTAGTGCTTTTTCTGCTTTTTCATATCCTAAAAACCTTACTAGAATAGCTTGTATATCTTCTACATAAGCTTCACCTTTCCAAACGTAGGCGTTTTCTTTTAGCTCTACAGCTTTTTCGCTATTTACAAACATTTCTCCATAATTGCGCTCTCTGTAATTTCCTTTTTTTGTGACTGAAAAAAGAAGATATGCTGCAATGTTAACTAATAAGCTCCAGTACAAAGCGTGATTTACTGGATTCAAAACTTCAATTCCAAATAGGGCATAAGGTTTTAATAAGCTAATATTTAAAAATCCTTTCTCTACAAACTGGTTTTGACTAAACACATTTTCAGTAAAAAAAGGGAGTAAATAGGTGTAACCAACAACAAGTAAACCTAAAATAATTCCAATTTTTGAACCAAGAGCAGAGCCTCTATTCCAAAACAAGCCAATGAAAAAGCTTGGGGCAAGCTGAGCTATGATTAGGAATGAAATAAGTCCAATTGTAAATAATGAAATACTTGGATTAAACGATGAGTACAAAAGGTAGGCTAAGATGATAGATACAAAAACGCTTATTCGTCTAATCCGTTTAATCATTTTTTCATTGCTTGAGGAGGTTCTATTTTTTGTTAATTTTTTCAAAAATCCATAAGGGATAATTAGGTTATTACTCAACATAGTAGACAGCGCAAGTGTGGAAACTACTACCATAGATATAACGGCAGATAATCCACCTAGAAACACAAGAACTGCTAACCAATGGTCACCAAAATGCATTGGTAATAGAAGGGTAAAGTAATCTGAATTTACATTAACACCCAATATGAGTAAGCCTCCCCAGGCAATAAACACCACAAACAAATTGAATAGCAAGAGATACAGAGGAAATAACCAAATAGAAGTTTTAAGCTGTTTACGGTTTGTAAATTCCACAACAGAAGTCTGAAACTGTCTTGGAAGCAAGAAGATGGCTAAAAATGAAAGCACTATGCTGAAATACCAATTGATACCGGCACTTAAACCATCGAGAGTACTTAGTGTATTGACATTTAATTTTAAGCTTGCTTTTTTGTAAATATCTGAAGTCCCATCAAAAATAAAATAAGTAACATAAATACCTACAACTAAAAAAAATACAAGTTTTAGAACGGATTCTACAGCTACAGAAAACATTACACCGGTTTTGTTTTTGGATGCATCTAAAGATAAAGTTCCAAAAAATGAAGCAAAAAGTGCTAAAATGAGTGCAATGTAAAATGTAGAATCTGTAACCATAGAAGTACCCTCTATTCCTTCTAAAGAATTGGTTACCAACTCAAAAGTTTCTGAAATAGCTTTTAATTGAAGTGAAATGTAAGGTATAATGCTTATTGCACAGACTATAGTGACTAATGCACCTAGGAACCTACTATTCCCATACCTTAGAGAAATAAAATCTGCAATGCTTGAGATGTTATAAACTTTAGACAATTGGATGATTTTTTTAAGTACAATTATCCAAAGAGGTGCTGCTATGATAGGACCAATGTAGATTGTAAGAAATTCTACTCCAGAGGTAGCTGCCATTCCAACACTTCCGTAATAGGTCCATGCTGAACAATAAACTGCTAAAGATAGAGCGTAAACAGATGGATGCGATATGACTTTAGAACCTTTATTTTTTTCGGCGAAATAAGCAATGAGGAACAAAAGTCCTAAGTATATAAAAATAAGAGCTATAAGTCCTAACTTACTCATTAATCTGAATATTTTTTAATAACAACATAAGATATTAAAATACTCGCGGTCCAAATGAAGAATATAAAAAAGTAGAAGAAAGGGAAACCTAAGACATTTGTTTCTAGACTGTAAGCTAATACCAAAGGAATATTAAACACAGCCATTAAACCGAAGCTTAAAAAAATAAGTTTTTGTTGGTGTCTTTTTTTCATACTACTTAAAGTTAATATTTTTCAAAAGAAAAAAACCCATGAAAGTAAGTTTTATTATTTACTCTCACGGGTTTAGTGCTTAGGTTAATGTCCAGTCGCTTCACCAGCTCCACTTGGTATTCTGATATTCTCAACAATTTCTTGAACATCCTGCGGGGTCTCTTTAGTGACTTGACAGACAACTAAGGACACGATGAAATTTGCCAGCATGGCAATAGATCCAAACCCCTCTGGAGAGATACCAAACCACCAATCATCTTCACCTCCACCACCAAAGAGATCAAATTTAAACTTCAGCATATAAAATAGCATTAAAGTAACACCTGTAATCATTCCTGTTACAGCTCCTTCTTTGTTCATTTTTTTATAAAAAATACCCAGCACAATGGCAGGAAAGAAAGAAGCTGCAGCCAATCCAAAAGCTAGAGCAACAACAGCTGCCACAAAGCCTGGAGGGTTAATTCCAAAATAACCTGCTATCACAACAGCTGCAGTAGCAGATAACCTCGCAGCAATAAGTTCTCCTTTGTCGCTTATTTTTGGATTAATTATTTTTTTGATTAAATCATGAGAAACAGATGATGAAATGACCAAAAGTAGTCCTGCTGCAGTAGACAAAGCGGCCGCCAGACATCCTGCTGCCACTAGCGCTATTACCCAATTGGGTAAATCTGCTATTTCTGGATTGGCCATAACCATAATGTCATTATCTACATACAATTCATTTTCATTAGTAGAAGGATTAGTGACAATACGTTCTCCACTTTTTCCTACGCCATCAGCAAAATCTGGAGTTTTTCCATCTATAGCGACTCCTCCATTCCTATCGGGACCTAAATATTGAATTTTACCGTCACCGTTTTTATCAATCCATCCTATGAGACCGAGACTTTCCCAATTGGTAAACCAGTCTGGCATGTCTTCGTATGGTTTTTCACTCACAGTATCTATTAGGTTCACTTTGGAAAAAACTGAAACTGCTGGTGCAGTAATGTAGAGAATAGCTATAAATAACAAGGCAAAGCCAGCAGATTTTCTTGCATCTTTCACTCTTTTTACGGTAAAAAACCTTACTATTACATGAGGTAAACCAGCTGTACCTACCATAAGTGCTAGCGTTATGGCAATAACATCTAGCATGTTCTTGGAGCCATCCGTATATTTACTAAACCCGAGTTCTTGACTAATTCCGTCTAGTTTATCTAAAAGATAAATATCTGGTTGGTCTACTAGCGTATCTCCCATCCCGAGCATTGGTATAGGGTTTCCTGTTAGCTGAATCGAAATAAAGATAGCTGGCACCATAAAGGCAAAAATCAACACGCAATACTGCGCTACTTGAGTGTATGTAATCCCCTTCATACCCCCCAATACAGCATAAAAAAGTACAATTACCATCCCTATATAAACTCCAGTGTTAATTTCGACTTCAAGAAATCTAGAAAAAACAACTCCTACGCCTCGCATCTGGCCGGCTATGTAAGTAAAAGAGACGATGAGCGCACAGAACACAGCAACAATTCTTGCGGTTTTGGAATAGTAACGGTCTCCAATAAAATCAGGAACTGTAAATTTTCCAAACTTTCTGAGGTAAGGAGCAAGTAATAAGGCTAAAAGGACGTATCCTCCTGTCCATCCCATTAAGAATGTAGCGCCATCATAGCCCATAAAGGCAATAATACCCGCCATAGAGATAAACGATGCGGCAGACATCCAATCGGCTGCTGTAGCCATTCCGTTAGCAATTGGGCCTACACCTCCACCAGCAACATAAAAATCTTTAGTAGAGCCAGCCCGGGACCAAATAGCAATCCCAATGTAAAGTGCAAAAGTTGCACCTACTATAATATAAGTTAAAATTTGAGCATCCATAGTTTTTGAGTTTTATTCGTCGTATCCGTATTTTTTATCTAATTTGTTCATCAATCTTACATAAACGAAAATGAGTATAACGAATACATAAATTGAACCCTGCTGGGCGAACCAAAACCCAAGTTTAAAGCCTCCAATAGAGAACTGATTCAAAAAATCTTTAAAAAGGATTCCAGCTCCATAGGAAACTGCAAACCAAATACTAAGAAGTATATAAAGATACCTCACATTTTCTTTCCAATACGCTACTGCGTTTTTGTCTTTGTTTTTCATTGTTTTAAAATTTATAAGTATATCATGGCTTGAAAACTCAATCTATTGAAGCTTATTCCATTGAAGTTTTCTCTTTGATACTCTAGGGTTAATTTAGAATTGTGACCATTAAGATAAGCATTAGCGCCTAGCCCAAAAATGGTTCTATCATCATCCAAACCATCTATGGTTGAATAATTTAAAGATGCATAAGGCTGAATTCGTGTTTTTTCAAAACTGCCAGGCAACAAGTAACCGGCGTGCCCATACCACATATTCCCTGAAGAATAGGGTCCAAATTGATAATTGGAGCCATAGTCATTGTATTGATATTTGGCGTATGCTGTTATAGAAGAGCCTAAGTTCCCTAAAGGCACATCATAAAACACATCAAGTGCAAAAAGATTAACATCTTCTCCTTGTTGATTTGAGGAATTATCTAAAATCACAGAACCATTAGGATGATGAAAAAAGCCAGCTCCAATATTTAACAACTCTTCTGTACCAAGATAAGAACCAACCTTGTAGGGAAGAAAATTTGATTCCATATTAAGGATGTTGTAAGCAAAATAACCCGTATAGGTTTTACCAGCATTAGCAGTCCCAAGTAAATTTGCGCCTTGATACACGGCAAAATCTTGAGAAAGCGACTGATTATCCAGCGTATTAACCATAGCTTCATTTATAGCTACATTGTATTGAAGTTTACCAAAATTACCCTTAGCAAAAATTCCAATATGTCTAGCAAATTGATCTGAAAGTCCCAAGTTTGACCAAGAGGCCCTATTGTTGTCCATCGTCATTAAGTTGAGCGTTCCTTGAGAATTGAGTCTAGAAAGTCCATTCCAATAATGTAAACCGCCACCTATGACATGGTTAGGTGTTATATTGTACTGAGCCCACGCATCATGCATAAAGACTTGTGGTGTCCCTTCGTTACCAACTGGATTCATATTATTGGCATTTAGAGAATTCATACCAATGTGAGTAAGAACTAAAAAATCTTTAACGATTTGACCATAAACAAGAATTCGAGCTCTTCTTAATTGAAAAGATACATCGGATTGATCATCTGGCCTATCATCTGAGTAATTGGCTTGAACTTGTGCCCAAGTAATGATGCGTACATACTTATCATCATTGTCTCCAAACTTAATTTTAAACCCCCCTTTATAATAAGGTGATCCTTGAGAAAATGCATTAGCTACACCCAAAAGCAAAAA
>PXBV01000212.1 GCA_003565575.1 Psychroflexus sp.
GAAGGAGTATTTTAGACCAAATTTCTGGCCAAATACACCAGACATTAATCCTTACCACCTGCAAGGAAGCAATGAAGCTATGCATTTATTAAGATATGCACTTGCAGCTACATTATCCAGTAATACTGGACTTTATGGTCCTGTTTATGAATATATGAAAACAGATGCGTTGGCTGGAAAAGAAGAATATGCCAACTCTGAAAAATACGAAATAAGACATTGGGATTGGACAATAGAAAATAAAATTACCTTGCTCATTTCAAAAATAAATCAAATTAGAAAGGAGGAAAAAGCACTACAGCAAACCAATAATATTGAATTTTGCGCATTAGAGAATGATAAACTTATCGCTTATTGCAAATGGGATGAAACAAGAGAAAGCAAAGTGCTCATCGTTGTAAATTTAGATCCACATTATACGCAAAAAGGCACAGTTAAATTGGCTTATGAAAGCCTTGGCATTCCATATGGCCATCCCGTAAGTGTTCATGATCTAGTTACATCAAACACCTACAGCTGGCATCATGAGTGGAATTATGTAGAATTACATCCGGCCTTACCATTTCATATTTTTAAAATACAAAATTAATTAAATGCGAAGATGATATGGCGCCAAATCAGCTTTTTACCTTCAAGAGCTCTTGGAATACACTTTTTGAAAACACAGAGTTTACCAAAGCATTTTGTGAGCAGATGCTGGCACCCTACATAATTGAGCAAAGATGGTACGCTGGCAAGTCTAGTAGTTTAAAATATATTGAAATTACAGACTTATTTGAGATACAGAGTGAATTACAACTATATTATGGGTTAGTGATAGAGGTAAATTTTAAGGAAGCTTTTGTTCAAAATTATTTTTTACCAGTTGCTTATATTGAAGAATCTTCCTTTAGTAGCAAATCACATATTGCGAACCTCAAGCTTAATTCAAAAGATGGAAAACTCGTTGATGCATTTGAAATAAAAGATTTTCAAAAAATCATTTTTAATAAGCTTCTTGAAGGAAGAACAGATAAAGATTTAAACCTAGAGTTTAGAAGAGGTAGAGCTTGTAAAGCACAAAGTTTTAAACGTTCTAAACTTATGAATATAGAGCAAAGCAATACGTCTATCATCTACAACAATGCATACATTCTCAAGTTTTTCAGAAGAGTTTATACTAACCAAAACCCAGATCATGAAATCAGTAAATACTTAACTAGTAAAGCTCATTTTAACAACACTCCAGGTTATGCTGGGAGCATCACTTTAAGATTTAGCCATAAAAACCTTATCACCTTAGGCTTAATGCAAGAACTGATTCCTAATGAAGGAGATGCATGGGACTATTTCTTAAAACAATTAAATCATGCCTTTGAAAATTTACCTAAAAAACAGCTAAAACCCGCAGTAAACCAAAGCCTTGAAAAATTTAAGCAACTAAATGTTGATGAAGTTGATAAAGCACTATTGAAATGGTGCAAAAAAAGTTTGTTTGAAGATGTTGCTTTGCTTGCCAAGCGTACTGCAGAAATGCATGCTACATTAGGCATGGAGCGGGTAAATGTATCCTTCATACCACAAGCATATTCTTATGACTATTCGGTATGGCTCAAGAATAGATTGGTTTATATGCTAGATAACCGTATTAATCTTTTAGAAAACAACCTTCATAAGCTCAAAGGTTTAACTTTAGACTTAGCCAATGATGTTTTGAAAAACAAAAAAGAAATCAAAAAACGATTTTTAGATTTTGATGAAACCAAACTGAAAAGTGAGCGCATAAGGATACATGGAGATTATCATCTTGGTCAAGTTCTTGTTCAAAACAGAGATTTCTTCATTATAGACTTTGAAGGAGAGCCAGAAAGTACCATTAGAGACCGAAAAGTAAAACAACCTCCAATAAAAGACGTAGCAGGAATGCTGCGTTCCTTTAATTATGCTATATATGCAAGTCTTTTCAACAACTCTAAAGAGCTCACATATCCAATAGAAGATGCATTTCAATTTGCAGATATTTTATATTCTAACATGGTTGGCGTATTTTTGAACACATATATAAGTGAGGTACAAAGTAAAAACCTTAATATTGGTTACATAAAAGAGATTGAATTTTTACTTGACTACTGCTTGCTTGAAAAAGCAATTTATGAATTAGGTTACGAATTGAATGCACGCCCCAACTGGGCCATAATTCCTTTAAAAGGAATATCAACTTTACTAAACAAAACACCTTATGAACAAAGTACTAGTCCATAGCTTATTCACTGATTTTGACATTGAATTATTTAAAAATGGAACACATTACAGACTCTATGAAAAGTTAGGCTCTCACCTTATAGAAGTTGATGGCGTAAAGGGCACCTACTTTGCAGTGTGGGCTCCATCAGCAAAGTCTGTTTCAGTGATTGGAGATTTTAACCATTGGGTAGAGGGTGAACATCTACTTAACGTCCGTTGGGACGAAAGCGGTATTTGGGAAGGATTTGTGCCTGGAGTAGAACAAGGTGCTGTTTATAAATATAAAATACATTCTCACCATAACGATGTAAAAACTGAAAAAGCAGATCCTTACGCTAAACGCTGTGAACATCCACCAAAAACGGCTTCAATAGTTTGGGATTTTAATAAAACTTGGAAAGATGGCCATTGGATGCGTAAGCGGAAGAAAAGAAATGCTTTAGATGCACCAATATCTGTCTACGAAGTGCATTTAGGCTCGTGGAAACGAAAGGTTGAAGAAGACCGATTTTTAAGTTACACTGAATTGGCAGATGAGCTTGTTACTTACGTCAAAGACATGAATTTTACACATATAGAATTCATGCCCGTGATGGAATTTCCATACGACCCAAGCTGGGGTTATCAAATCACAGGGTATTATGCCCCTTCTTCAAGATTTGGATATCCAGAGGAATTTATGAGCTTAATTGAGACCTTTCACAAAAATGATATAGGCGTCATTTTAGATTGGGTGCCTTCTCACTTTCCTGAAGACGCTCATGGCTTAGGTATGTTTGATGGCACTGCACTTTATGAACACCCAGACCGAAAAAAAGGCTATCATCCAGATTGGAAATCTTTAATTTTCAATTATGAGCGCCCACAAGTAAAAGCGTTTTTGATTAGTAATGCCTTATTTTGGCTAGACAAATACCACATTGATGGGCTAAGAGTAGATGCTGTAGCATCTATGCTTTTTCTGGATTACTCAAGAGAAGAAGGTGAATGGGAGCCTAACATCTATGGAGGAAATGAATATTTAGGTGCAATTGATTTTTTGAAAACCTTTAATGAAGAAGTGTATAAAAACTACCCTGATACGCAAACTATAGCAGAAGAATCTACAAGTTTTCCTATGGTCTCAAAGCCTACGTTCTTAGGTGGATTGGGTTTTGGCATGAAATGGATGATGGGCTGGATGCATGATACCCTAGAATATTTTGCTAAAGAACCTATTTACAGAAAACACCATCAAAACGAAATCACTTTCAGTCTAAATTACGCTTTTACAGAAAACTTTATGCTCCCTCTTTCTCATGATGAAGTAGTTTATGGGAAGCAATCTCTAGTCAACAAAATGCCAGGAGACCAATGGCAAAAATTTGCTAACCTGAGACTACTTTTTGGGTACATGTATTTACACCCAGGCACCAATTTAATTTTTCAAGGTGGAGAATTTGGACAATATGATGAATGGAATTTTGAAAAAAGTCTAGATTGGCACCTATTAGACCATGAATTCAATAAAGGAATAAACGAATATGTAAAAGATTTAAATCTACTTTATAAGAATCAAAAACCTTTATTTGAAAAACAATTTAGCCACGAAGGATTTGAATGGATAGATTATGGAGATGCCGAAAATTCTGTGTTGAGTTTTATGAGAAAAGGTAAATCAGATAAAAATAAAGTTTTGGCAGTTTTTAATTTTACTCCCGTTCCTAGGGAAAATTTTAGAATAGGCTTACCTGAAGTAAAATCTATAAACGAAATTTTTAACTCAGACCATCAAAAGTATTATGGTTCAGGAAACTTTCAGAATAAAAAAATTCAAATAAATAAAAAAGCTTGGCATAACAGGTCACATTCTATCGAAATTGACTTGCCTCCTCTTGCTATGCTTGTTTTAGAATTAAAATCTTAGACTTTTCACTACAATTACATCAGAAAAAAAGTCTACATTTCGCCCTTATTAAATTGACAGATACAATTTTATGATTACAAATACTGAACTTAAACAACAAGGAAATCAATTCCCTAACCAAATTATATCCTTTCATCAAGATGTAGATAAGCTCTATTTTACCACAGAAAATGGAGTTATTATGGAAATGACTATCGTAAGGGATAGTGTTTTCAGGTTTCGTTATGGAACAAGACATAATTTAGAAGCCGACTTTTCTTATGCTATTTCTGAAGACAGGATTACAGGCTACAACAAACTAGAAATCTCTGAAGATTTAGAACACTATATCGTTACTACATCCAAGTTGGTGTGTAAAATTGAAAAAATAAGTCTTCAAAAGAAAATTTATAACACAAAAGGGGAATTGGTTAATGAAGATGAGCTAGGGTTCCATTATGAAGAAACTTTTGAGTTTGGAGGAAATGTGGTAAAAATGAGTAAACGCGCTCAAGAAAAAGAAGCCTATTATGGGCTTGGTGATAAACCGATGCACTCCAACTTAAGAGGAAAACGCGTTCAAAATTGGGCTACAGATGAGTACGCCTTTTCAAAAGACAGAGACCCTATTTATAAAAGTGTACCATTTTACATAGGCTTACATCACTCCTCAGCCTATGGTATTTTTTTTGATAATACTTTTAGAACATTTTTTGATTTTACGCATGAACGCCTAAATACCACAAGTTTTTGGGCACAAGGAGGTGAGATGAACTACTACTTCATTTATGGTCCAGAAATGAAGAATGTGGTAACCAGCTACACAGACTTAACAGGCAAGGCAGAGCTTCCTCCTATGTGGGCACTGGGTTACCATCAATGCAAGTGGAGTTACTATCCTGAAAGTAATTTCAGAGAGATTGCTAAAAAATTTAGAGAACATCAAATACCTTGTGACGGTCTGTATTTAGACATTGATTACATGGATGGATTTAGGTGCTTTACATGGGATAAAGAAAAATTCCCTCAACCTAAGCAAATGATAAAAGACCTGGCTGAAGATGGTTTTAAAACTGTGGTTATTATTGACCCAGGCATTAAAATTGATCCAGAATACAGCGTTTATCAAGAAGCTTTGGAAAAAGATTACTTTTGCAAACGAGCGGATGGGCCTTACATGATAGGGAAAGTTTGGCCAGGTGAATGTAATTTCCCTGATTATACAAACCCTAAAGTTAGGTCTTGGTGGTCTGGTCTCTTTAAAGAATTGATAGGAGATTTGGGAGTAAAAGGAGTTTGGAACGACATGAATGAGCCAGCAGTAATGGAAGTTCCAAATAAAACCTTCCCAAATGACGTAAGACATGATTATGATGGTCATCCTTGTAGCCACAGAAAAGCCCATAACGTCTATGGAACTCAAATGGCAAGAGCTACTTATGAAGGCGTCAAGAAATTTGCTTACCCTAAACGCCCATTTGTTATCACTAGATCCGCTTATAGTGGAGCACAAAGGTATGGCTCATCTTGGACAGGAGATAACGTGGCATCTTGGGAACATTTATGGATAGCCAACGTGCAAGTGCAGCGCATGTGCTTATCTGGAATGTCCTTTACTGGAACTGATATTGGTGGCTTTGCAGAACAACCAACTGGCGAATTATACGCCAGATGGATACAACTAGGAGTATTTCATCCTTTTTGTAGAACCCATTCCTCTGGACACCATGGAGACCAAGAGCCTTGGTCTTTTGATGAAGAAGTCCTCAATATATCAAGAAAGTTTATTGAACTGAGATATACACTTCTCCCCTATTTATATACCGCTTACTACAAATATTCTGCTCAAGGCGAACCTATATTAAAATCATTGGTTTATTTTGATCAAGCAGATCCGCAAACCCATTTTAGGACAGACGAATTTATTTTTGGAGATTCCATTTTAGTTTGCCCTGTTTTGGAGCCAAACTCTAAAGGCAGACGCATGTATTTACCAAAAGGAAAATGGTATAATTTCTGGACAAACGAAGTTATCTCTGGAGGAAAAGAACTTTGGGTAGATGCAGATATTGACAGTATGCCAATATTTGTAAAAGCTGGAGCAATTATTCCTAGATTCCCTGTGATGCAGTATGTTGGTGAAAAATCAATAGACAAACTACAGCTAGACCTTTTTTATAAGGACGGTATTGAAACTTCTGAAATATTTGAAGATGCTCAAGATGGCTATGATTATAAAAAAGGAAGATTTAGTCTTAGGTCTTTGAAACTGACAGGAAAAAGTAACGACTTAATTATTCAACAGCACAAATCAGGAACATACATCACGGAATATTCTCATTTCAAGATTAAATTACATGGTATACCGTTTACTATTAAGAGTATCGAAATAGACAATGTAGAAATTGGTTTTGACGATATTGAATACGATAAGAAGACACAAACCTTAGAGGTATCCAAAGAATTTACAGAAATTCATATTACAGGATAATTACAAATATGGGCAGATTTTTAAGAATCTGTCCATATGATTTATTCATAATTGATCTCTATTAACTCTATTTGTCTCACTTCATTACCAAGCTTAAACTCAAATACATCTCCTTGCCGTTTTGAGTTCATAGATTTTGCTAATGGAGATATGAAAGCAATTTTCTTTTCTTTCACATTGGCTTCATCAACACCCACGATTTGAAATTCTTGAATCTTAGCATTCATCTTAAACCTTACCTTAGAACCAAATCTAACTTCTTTTGGGTTTTGAAATTTAGGGTCTATAACCTGAGCCATTGTTAGGCGGTTTTTCAATAATTTCAATTTGCCTTCAATCAGAGAAAGCTCTCTTCTTCTCTCTGTTTCATTTTCTATATCTAGTTTTTTCCTAAGTTGTTCTAAGTCATCTTTCTCTTTTTCTAGTAAACTTTCGCCAAGCGGGGTGACATAATTGGTTACATGGTCTGGCAGTGAAGCTCTTGGCGGAACTACAACAGGCTCTTCTTGGTCACTTTCTTTTACAAATCCTCTACTCATATATCAACTTCTTTTAATAAATAAAGCTGTACAGAATGAAGAATCATTGCTGTACAGCTTCACCTAACAAACTAAATAAACAACCATGAACTTACTCTACTGGTTAAGTTCTGGAGGATACTCCTCCAATATTTTAGCCACAATTTGGTTTATTTTCTTTTCTTTTTTATCCATGTCAAGACTTAAGATACCAGTACCTAAACCTTGCCAAACAAGTTCATTTTTGGTGGCATCTATTAAGTCTATAAACAAAGTTCCTTCTACATTGGTTGACACTGAATTGAATCCTCCAGGCCCCCAGAAGTAGGGGTCCCATCCCCATCCATAACCAAAATTATTCTGATAGATGTTTACATTTTCTCGGCTTTCTGTAAATATACTAACTAATAAACTTGGATTATCTGTTTTGACCATCCCCTTATTCTTAAGCTCACTTTCTATGGCTCTTAAAATTCGCTTTTTGTCTAAATCTGAAATTTCTGCTGCATCAATACCAGGTTTATAAAAGGCAAAAGTTCTATAGTTAGTAAAATCTTGTTCTTTATCATAATCAGTTGCTACCCTTACCGATGAGCAAGACATCAGTAAAAAAAATCCAAGGAAAGTAATAAGGTATTTAAGACTTTTCATAACTTATATTTTTATATAAACATCAATTAATATGCCATATAAGGAAATTTTAAATTTATCAGTGATTATCAGCGTTTTTATCAAAACCATAAGGACAATGCTTACACCCACTTTTGCAACAATAACCTCTTTTTAAATGGTATTGTTCAGTAAAACATTTATAACCATCCTTTGTTAAATAAAAATCTCCTTCTTCTATAGGAATTGGTTTTATCATAATTCAATAAAATTAATTACACTTTGGTAAAATTCAAAAATAAGGCATTAATTTTGAATTTAATTTCACATGGTTTTATGTCATCGTCCTTTTTCTTACAAAATTTCACTTCCAAAATAGATTTTATCGTAGAAATAAATAGTGTCAAACTCTACCTCAAAAGAGAAGATTTAATTCACCCCATAATTTCTGGTAATAAGTTTAGAAAATTAAAGTACAATTTACTTGAAGTTGAATCTTTTGCAAAAGCTCAAGTTTTAAGCTTTGGAGGTGCTTATTCCAATCATATAGCAGCTACTGCGGAGGCTTGTTTCTTATTAAATATTCCTTCAATTGGAATTATACGAGGTGAAGAATTAGCCGATGACTTAGCCAACACCTTAAGCACGAATCCTACCTTGAAGTATGCTCACCAAAAAGGCATGCAACTTAAGTTTGTGACTAGAGCCGACTACAGACTTAAAGAAAAAATGCCCATTGTACAAGAAATGATAAAGAATGAACCTTCATTACACATCATTCCAGAAGGAGGTACAAACTCACTTGCTATCAAAGGATGTAAAGAAATTTTGAATACAGCAGAAAATTATGACTTTATTTGCTCATCTGTAGGCACTGGTGGAACTTTGGCAGGACTTATTGAAGCTTCAAACTCTAATCAAAGCTGCATCGGCTTTAGCGCATTAAAGGGAGATTTCCTAAAGGAAGAACTTGCGAAATGGACTTCAAAAACCAACTGGAAGTTGAAAACAGATTATCATTTTGGCGGTTATGCCAAAGTTAATAATACTTTGATAGAATTCATTAACAACTTTAAAGACACTTATCATATTCAACTTGACCCCATCTATACTGGAAAGATGATTTATGGTATTTTTGAAATGATGCAAACAGGCTATTTTCCTAAAAATACTTGTATTTTAGCAATTCATACTGGGGGATTACAAAGTATACAGAGTATGAATAAAACTTTAAAGCAAAAAGGCTTACAAACTATAAATTATCAATGAAAAAAATTCTAGCCCTTAGTTTTTTATCCATTTTTTTAATTAGCTCATGCGGAAGCTCTAAAAGAGCTAAGAAAAGCAGTACAAAACAACCAGATAGAGAAATTGTCAAACCAAGTCCATCTCTAGATATAGAAGGTAAAACCACAAAAACCACTGTTAACAATAACGACAATTCTACTGTTTTAAGTCCTGTAGAAGCTTATATTCAAAACTATAAAGAAATTGCTCAAGAAGAAATGCGTCTTTATGGAATTCCAGCAAGTATAAAAATTGCTCAAGGCATTTTAGAATCTGGTGCTGGAAGCGGAAATCTTACTTCACGTTCCAACAATCATTTTGGCATCAAGTGCAATGGTTGGACAGGAGAAAAGGTTTATCATGATGATGATGAAGCTCAAGAATGCTTCAGAAAATATAGTGACGCTAGGTATTCTTTTAGAGACCATTCCTTGTTTTTGTTTGAGAGGCAGCGCTATGCATTTTTGTTTGATTATGAACAAAATGACTACAAATCTTGGGCTCGAGGCTTAAGGAAGGCAGGTTATGCTACAGATCCTAAATATCCAGAAAAACTAATTAGTTTAATTGAACGCTATCAGCTTTATAATTATGATTCCCAAACCAAAGATAAGCCCAAAAAACCAGCATTAAGCAATGCAAAAAGGGGTTTGGATGATGCTACGGGAATGTATAAAGTACAAAGGGGAGATACACTTTATAATATTTCTCAAAAATTCGATATTAGTGTGGAGGAATTAAAACTAATTAATAAATTGAAATCTGATAATATTCAAATAGACCAACAACTAAAAGTAAAAAAATATTAGTATGATTTATAAGCGAAGTAGTGCCTTGTTTGATGAAGCAAAAAAATATATTCCTGGTGGCGTAAACTCTCCAGTGAGAGCTTTTAATGCTGTTGGAGGAGATCCTATTTTTGTAAAAAAAGCAAAGGGAGCTTACTTGTATGATGAAGACGGTAACAAAATTATTGACTATATATCTTCCTGGGGACCTATGATTTTGGGTCATGCACATCCAGACGTTGTAAATGCATTGATTGAGAAAACAAAAGACGGCACATCTTATGGAATTCCTACAGAATTAGAAACTAAAATTGCAAAATTAGCAGTAGAAATGGTTCCTGGAATTGACAAAATCAGATTTGTTAACAGTGGTACAGAAGCATGTATGAGTGCTGTAAGACTAGCAAGAGGTTACACAAAAAAAGATAAAATCATAAAATTTGCAGGTTGTTATCACGGACATAGTGACTCTTTCCTAATTCAAGCTGGAAGTGGTGGCGCCACTTTTGGAGAACCTAACTCACCAGGAGTTACTAAAGGTACAGCTAAAGATACTTTACTAGCCAACTACAATGACTTAGAAAGTGTAAAAACGCTTATTGAGCAGAACAAAGGTGACATCGCCTGTATAATTTTAGA
>PXBV01000312.1 GCA_003565575.1 Psychroflexus sp.
ATCAGAATTTCCGTTTCTAACACCTAAGTTTTCAATAGTTACATTTAAGACATCTTCATTTTCCGCTCTAATAATGCTAATTGAACTTGCACCAGTTCCATCATTAGATGGGCTTTCTGCTGCCTGGATTATGTCTATAACAGGATCTGTTCCTCTTAAGGTAATACTCTTGCTAAAAGTCACAACTTCTGTATGTATGCCAGAAATCAAGATAACATCTCCATCACTAGCTTCATCAATAGCTTCAGTTATACTCGCATAGGGGTTACCATCATAAGGGTCTCCTTCTATATTTACCGTTTGAGCTGAAATTACTCCAAGACTTAGGCAAAATGTAAAAAATAAAAAAGTAATTTTTGAGTTCATTAGTTTAGTTTTTAGATTGTTTGTACTGAGTCCATTCTTTCATTCGGTCTGGACCTAAAAATTGTTTCATTTCTCTAAAGGTATTGTTACCGAGTTCTTTTCTCAAGGTTTTGTATTCATCAGTTCCTTTTTGGTGATTTTGATTAATCTTCCTAGTTTCTTGAAACCGGACAAGTTGAATTTCATAAATTCCTTTTTTGTCCTCTTCATTAAGAGATAAAACCTCAGCAACTTCATCGGCCATTTTTTGTGCCTTTTTCTCTGGGCTTTGTGCATTGCAAACAACAGTTGTTGAAATGAAAATTAGTAATGCAAATAGTGACTTCGTTAAACTCATTTTATTATAGTTTTAAGTTAATATTATTTCATATTCAAGTTTACATTATGTTTTGTTTAAAAGAGTTTGTTTATCGTTCAGAAGAGTTTTTCAACTAACCAAATTGAGGTAAGTTGCATATTTTTATGGCTTTTACTCATTTCTAATTGTTTTTACTTATAGTAGAACATATTAAGGTAAATTATAATCCGCTTTTTTCTTGACCAAAATCATTTTCAATAAAAACTAACATTTTATTAAAAATCATAGGCAATTACTTGAATCTAAGTGTTTCAGATATTAGAAGCATATTGAATTGTATTAATCTGAGGTAATTAATACCTTATTTCCTCTATCTAGTTGACTTTATACAGCTGTAAAGTAATAACTGCACAAAGTTACTAATAGCCAAAAGCCTATTTCATAAAAATTAGTTGATGTTTGGGTTTGAAGCCCTCTCCATGAGAGGAATAGGCCAAGTATAGTCGTCTGGACCTCTTCTGCCTTCTGTATTCCCCCAAGTTATTCTACAATATTCATCATAGACACCCATTCTTGTGATATCAAAAAACCGGTGACCTTCCATATAAAGTTCTGCTGCCCTTTCTCTTAAAAGTTGTCTTCTAAAATCTTCCATAGATAGCCCTGTGTAATCAATACTTTCCATACCTACTCTGTTTCTTAGGATATTCACATCAGAATTAGCTAAACTTGGTTCTTTATTAAGTTCTGCTAATGCTTCTGCTTTCATCAAATACACGTCTGCAAGGCGTATGACATGCCAATTTTGTTGGCTTGTATATTCTGTAGTAGCTTGCGTGTCAATATATTTACCTGTAAAAACAAAGAATATACTGCCCGATGGCTGGCCAGTATTTACATCTGTTCTACCATAACCTGTTAGTTGTGGTCCTATTTGATAATTAAACCGCTCATCTTGGTATTCGTGAATAATTGTGTTTACAAATCTTAGGTCTGTTTTATCTATCAAAAAATTGATAAAAGGGCCTCTCAATCGATTTACGCCTCCCCAGCCACCACCGGCTAAGCCTGAATTTTGAGGCGAATATAAATTGGATAATGAAGTGCCTTCTCCTGCAATGGAAGATCCTTGAATTTCAAAAATAAACTCGGAATTATTGCCATTATTTGCATCAAATAAATTCACAAATTGGTCAAGATTAGAAACCAATTGATAAAAAGGTTGTTCCAAAACTAAATTTGCTTGGTCTATGGCTTTTTGATAGTAAACATCTACTGGATCTGGGAAGTCTACATAGCGAGCATTTCCTTGTACACCTTCTAGTGCTGTTCGTTTAGAAGAAGCTATACGAAGATAGACTTTGGTGAGAAGCGCATGGGCTGCAGCTTTTGTAACTCGACCTATGTTGTTGTTAAATCCATTTCTTGATTCATTAAATCCCCAACAATGATCTGCGGCAAAGTTTAAATCATCTATAATGACTTGAAAAATATCTTGAATAGAAGATACAGGCAGTCCGTCATCTCCTGGCTCCACTGGATCTAAGCGCAACGGCACTTCACCAAAACACCTTACTAAATTAAAATAATGCAAGGCTCTTAAGAACCGAGCTTCACCAACAAGTCTTTGTCTTAATTCCTCATCCATATCTGCAATTTCAGGAACTCTTTTTATAACGTTATTGGCATCTTTAATGGCTACATAGATATCTATCCAAGCTCTTTCCAACATTGGATTTGCAGACTCTATAGTGCCTCTTCTAAAATCACCGTGTTGCCAACTTGAAGGCCCTTGATCCGAGCTGGCATGCATATTGGATAAGAACTGTTGTCTGTAATACCCATTGCTGGCTTTAAGTTGAGCGTAGGCTGCATTCACTGCTGCAATGGCATCATTTTCTGTTTTATAAAAAAATTCAGACCCCAATTCTGTAAAGGGTTCTTCATCTAGTGCATCACAGCTCGTAACTAATAAGCAAAACACACTCAGCATTATAGCTAATCTTGTTCTAAAAAATGCTTCAGCTTTCATAAGATTAATAATTAAAGTTTAGTCCTATTGAATATGTTGTAATACCAGGATAACCTCCAAAGTCAACACCACGTCTTTGTGGGTCTTTATTAAATGTGGTCACTTCGGGATCATAGCCTGGATAATTTGTAAAGGTTATTAAGTTTTGACCAGTAGCATAAACTCTTAGGTATTTGTTATTTTTAAAGTTGAAAGTGTATCCTAAATTTAAGTTTTTTAACCTTAGAAACGATCCATCGTATATATTTCTATCTGAAGGTATAGCTCTTCGTCCTGGGTCTACTAAGGGTGCTGGATTTCCAACACCAGAAATATTTTCAAGACTTTGGTCAAAAAACACGCTTCCGTCTGCACTAGCACCAAGTGGAGCGGTCCAGGAGTCTCTAAAAGCAGACGTGAGACCATTTCTACTGTTTTGGTTTCCAGCTATGGCCCAGGAATCTACCCAAAAGATATCTCCACCTTTCTGAGCGGTGATCAGCATGGATAAGTCCCAGTTTTTATAACTAAAATTGTTTGTGATGGCAATATTAAAATCTGGATTAGGGTCCCCTATTTCCACATAATCATCAAAATTAATTTCTTGCGTGCCTAAAGGATTCCCATTTGAGTCTACATCTATATTGTTGTTTATATATCTTATTTCTCCTGGCGCTGCTCCTGCAATGCCGGTACTTAGGGCTTCATCCCAAGACTCATATATGCCATCAGTTTGTGCTCCCCAAAAAATACCTAAAGGACTCCCTGTTCTAAAAATGATAGGATTGGTTTGTGCAAAACCTACACTTGGCCCTAATTGAAAGTCTAGATTAGAGTTTAAGGCTACCAATTCATTTCTATTCACAAAGAAGTTACCATTAATATTCCAACTAAAATCTTTAGTTGAAAGCGCCTTTGCTTGAACCCCTATCTCAAATCCCTTGTTAACAATCTCTCCAAAATTGTCAACTATAGATGCAAATCCATTGGATGGTGGTAAGATAACATTTTGTAATAAGTTAAATGTATTTTTATAATAAGCATCTATAGTAATGTTAATTTTTGAATTATACAATCCAATGTCTAAACCTACATTGTATTGGTCTGTGGTTTCCCAGGTTAAAAAATCGTTAGCTAAGTTGGACTCAAAGAAACCCGTAACCACTTGACCGTCAAAATTATAACGTATAGGATCTAAAAGTGCTAAAGACTGGTAAGGAGGTATTGGGTTGCTACCTGTTTTTCCGTAGGATAGTCTTAATTTAAGATCAGATATGGTTTTAGACTTTCTTAAAAAATCTTCTTTTTTCATATCCCAAGATGCAGCTAAGGAAGGGAAAAATGCTGTTTTTTGATTTCTTGCAAATTTTGAAGAGGCATCTAGCCTAGCATTGACATCCAAAAAGTATTTTCGTTTAAAACTATACCCAACTCTTGCTAAACCTGAAAGCAAGCCAAATTCTCTAAAGTTGAATTGAGGTACAAGCACGTCTGTTGCTGCATTAAAGTTATAAAAAGAAGTTGCATCATTTCCAAAACCAAAAGCCTTGTTGAAAGTGCTTCTTATAAAATTGTTTTCATAGGTGGTTATGGCAATAGCATCTATTCTATGCTTTCCAAATCTATTTCTATATCTTACATTAAATTCTCCATATATCTTTCTGTTTTGCCTTGTAGATTGAGTAGCTTCTCCATTATTTCTTCGGCCTCTAGTGGTTGATATAGGAAAGTAATTATCTCTATTGCTTACTTGTAAATTGTAGGCGCCTCTCAAAGTAGCTGTTAAGTGTGGAGCTACTTTTGCGTTTATAGCAATATTTTGGAGTAAGTTATAGTTGGTTTTTTCATCTATAACTTGCGTGGCAAGCGTTAAAGGGTTAGAAATTAAGTTCCCTTCATTCAACCCTGCATAAACTGCATCATCTTCACCTGGCTCTAAAGGGTTAAATATAGGTTGAAATTGAAGCGTATTAGACACTACACTACGCTGCATAAAGATTTCACCATTTCCAACAGAACCAGCTCTACCTTGATTAAAAGCAATATTGGTTTTGGAAAAAATTTCAATTTTATTATCAAAGGCTTTACGTCTAAAATTACCGTTTAAAGTAATCCTTTGGTTATCTGTATTTTGAATTACTCCTTGTGTATCTTGATAGCCTAAACTTACCAAGTAGTTATTACCTTTAGTGCCTCCTCTGTAGGATAAATTGTAGGCTGTTGAGATTGCTTTTCTGTAGGTCAAATCCTGCCAATCTGTATTTACACCCGTAGATGATGTATATGGAAGTTGAAAGTTTGAGAGTTCTGGAAAGTTAGTTTCATTTAAATCTTGCGTGCCATCAAAAATAGCTCCAGCTCTACCAGGGTCTGTAATATTATAGTAAAGCTGATTTAAAGAACGCTGGTTCATATAACTTTCAAATGTTGGTCCATCCATAACGTCCAATTCTTGCCTTACTTCTGTCAAAAAGGAATCTACTGTTAAACTTACAACGTCTCTGCCATTTTCATCTCCACCTTCTTTTGTGGTAATCAACACAACCCCGTTAGCACCTCTAGCCCCATAAACAGCCGTTGCAGCGGCATCTTTAAGGATTTCCATTTTTGCTATATCATTTGGGTTTAAAAAACTCAAGGAGCTTTGGACTTGCCCTCCTCCAGCATTTCCTTGGGCGTCTGTCATGGGGTCAATAGGTATACCATCTACTACATATAAAGGCTGCGTCCCTCCAAGGATGGAATTAGTTCCTCTTATGGATATGCTTATACCACCACCAGGCTCTGCATTATCGGTTACTATTACACCTGAGACTTGACCTTGCAGCATCTGCTCGACGGTTTGTGTACGTTGTCTTTCTAAATCTTCAGAACTAACTTGAGAAATTGAACCCGATAGATCTTTTTTATTAATATCAAAATAGCCTGTACTAATAGTCACTTCGTCTAATCGTTCTACATCAGGACTCAACACCACATCTAGAGTTTGGGATGATGTAATGGTAAATTCTTGGTCTTTCATTCCTATAAAGTTAAATATCAAGGTCTGTCCATTTCCTACAACGATTTCGTATTCCCCTTGAAAATCAGTTAAGGTTCCATTTGTAGTCCCATTTACAATTACTGAAACTGCAGGTAATAAATCTCCTGTTTCTTCATCTGTTACCTTACCCTTCACTGTATAGCTTTGTGCTATAATACTAAGGGGGAACAAGCAAAACAATGTGAATGTGATTATTTTTTTCATAATTTGATTCAAATTAAAAGTTTAGTTCACTAGTAACTTTTGTGTTTTGTTTAGAAGCTTTGAATTTTTAAAGTTTAAGAAATAAACTCCTTTGCTTAAATCATTTATATCGATTTTCATTCCTGGTTGATAGTGTATTGTTTTAAGAAGTTTTCCTCTAGCATCAAATAGGGTAATGATTGTAGGATCTTCCACATGCTTTAACTCAAAATAATCTGAAGTTGGATTAGGAAATAAAATGATATCATCTTTAGTATAAATGCTATTATCAACCACAGATAAAGTATTTTCCCATTGCTCCATCAAAAACGTAGCTGCAGAGCCCCAGCTTTCGTCAGGTTCAATAAGCCATTTCCCATCTAACCATTCGTATAAAAAATCGGTTTCGTATTGCACGTCTTTCTCCCACTCGAAGCCTTGCGGGCCACCTTGTTGTCCTGAACCGTACAAATTCCATAAATAAAAATTCGGAATGTCTAAGCCCAAGGCTACACCTATGTATCTGCCATATCTACTTCTTATCTCAGATTCGGTTACGCCATTATTGTATGGTGGATTTTCATTAATGCCTAATTCGCCTATCTGTACTGGGGTATTATTAGGAAGCATTCCTGTATCATTTGTAAAGTACTTAGCCATTTCCAAACCTTTCCACATTGCATGACCCTCTGGGTTGGAAGCATTGGACCAAACTCCATCGTAAGCAGACCAAGATGAAAGATCAATTCTTGTGGAAGGTATTACATCAGCCAAAACACTTGGAGTGTTATTATCCATCATCGTAATACGTTCACCATTTCTTAACATCCACAGTTTATTAAATTCAATACCATGTAAAACAGTAGCATTTTTATCATTAAACTCATTACGGGCGCGTTCCACACCACGTTGTCTAGCTCTAAACATTCTCGACATGCCTTCTATCATCCAAACTACATCATCAGGAATAATGGAAGGATTGTTCTCCCAATTATTGCCTTCACCCCTTAGCATCCAGTCGCCTTCCCAATTTTGATACACAAAGGTTTTATCCATTTCACCATAGGTGTCTAGTAAGTAATAGGTTAAATCATAAAACTGTTCTTCTTGGTCGAGAAAATTTTCATGGTTAAAATCTGGGCCTTGTTTATAAAATCCTTGGTTTCTAGTTGTAGTCCAAAACGTATGTGTTTTTATGTGAGGACGTTGGAATAAAGAATCAATAAACCTATCTTGAGCTACGCTTTTTAAATCACTAAAATTTGGCCAATTGTGATTGAAAGGATAAGCAGATTCCATTCTTCCAATTTGAGAGGTTAAAGTTGTTTTAAATGCTGTTGACCCAAACTCTTTATACTTGTCTAAACCTTCAATCAGGTATGGGTCATCTGTAAAATTGTACCAGCCAGCAATGTGACTTGATCCAAAAATATGCTGAATTTGAGATACATCTACGCCTTGATTAGGATCAAACTGATTAATTATACTCGTTATTTGTGAGTTAGAAGGTATTGTGTTAGAGTAATGTTGAACAAAATTTCCACTGTTTGTAAAATTAAAATTTGGGTTTCCTGATCTCAGTGAACTCCAGTCTGCATTTTTTCCCAAACGGAATATTCCTCCAGATTGAATGGTAAAATTAAAACCAGCGGCTTCGGTAATACGGTCCTGGTTATTGTTTATCCTTTGAACGTATAGGCTTCCTTGATCTTCAATTGTAATAGAGGAGAAGTCTCCAGCAGTCGTGTTTTTAGTAAACAAACTAATATCGTTAACCACCATTATTCCCTTTATGTTTAAGCTAGATTTTGCTGTAGGTGAGCTAAACTGAAAAGTGCTCCCTGTAAGTCCTAATACTTGATTTACTTTCACGTAGGCATATTTTTCAATAGTGGCGTTGATTCTGTTGTTAGACCGTATTGCAAAATTGTCATCAATAATCATGTTGTAGATATCAATAATTAGCTCTCGTTCTTGATTTGTGTTTGGTATATTTAATACTCTTGGATTAAAGAAACCAGACCCAGAAATGTACGTAACATCGCTCGTTAAGTTTAAAAAGATTCTGCTGTTAAAAGGATAAATCAAACCATCTCCACCTCCAGTGTTGAATGATATATTTCTTCCTGCTGAGAACGTACCATTACATAAAATACTACCGTTTATTCTTAGGTCTTTAGAAAAGTTTGGGGTTGTATGACCCATCTGTAAAACGGCTTCTTCTTCTACTTTTATATTTTTGCATAAATCAATAATATCATCTGTTGCTTCGCCTTGCATATCGATGTAAACCGTATGACCATTTGTGATGATAACATCGGTGTTGGCGTTTGGAACTTCTCCATTACTCCATATAGAAGGGTCACTCCAGTTACCATCTGCAACTGTAGTAACCGCCGAAGAAAAATCTATACCTTGATTACTCAACAGTGGTAACTGTGCACTTAGAGATTGAATGCAAAGCAGGACTAATAAAAGCGAAACCTTTCTTATGAAAATTAATGGCAAACTCATTTTAATATTATCTAAACGTTAAATTAATATTTTTTTAGTAATTAACTGTTAAAGTATTTTTCGATTAATTCGTCATATACTTTATTTAATACAAGCAAAGCCTCTTCTTTAAAAACCTCATGTTCAGGATAACTTCCGTGTTCTTCTTTATAGTCTTTTAAGAACGCA
Organism: Psychroflexus sp.; assembly: GCA_003565575.1. Taxonomy (GTDB): domain Bacteria; phylum Bacteroidota; class Bacteroidia; order Flavobacteriales; family Flavobacteriaceae; genus Psychroflexus. The sequence continues at coordinate 8,584 of PXBV01000312.1, forward strand.
TTCATTGCTTTATAATAATTTTGATGAAGGAAGAACACAGGCATTTTTTCACCTTCTTCGTTGATGAGAGACATATTTTTGGAGGCACCATCTTTTTTTCTGTACTCATTATTGTAGAGCTGCCAGTGCAGGGCAAATGGTAGATCCATTTCTAAAGTGAGTTGCATAATGTCTTTTACATTGCTAAATTGTCTTAAAAAAGTTCCAGGGATATCTTCAAAGGCATGCCCGCCATATTCTCCTATTAATACCCTTCGTTCAAAAGGTAAACCTTCTTTAGGTTGTAATTGCTCTTCAATATAATTAACAGCGCGTACAAGGAATTTTTTATTGGTTTCATAGTCTACTTTTTTGCTAGATTCATAACTGGAATAAGAGACAAAATCTGGGTTTACATTGGGCAATACATCTCTAGTTAAACAGGTTTTGCCTTCCAAACCTTTGTTTACCAGATTAACCTCCACATAGAAGTAGACCTCTACATTTTCGTGAGCTATATTTTCCTTGGCATCATCTACAGCTTTTTGTCTTATTTGTAGCCACTTGGTCATATTAGCTACATCGTCTGGTGACGGGATAGAGTTTTTGTTCATCTGTGGATGCAAGAGCCAATCTCCTTCCCAGTTTCCTATAAAAAAGGTTTTTCCAGAATTGTTGTGTTCTGTTAAAAGAAATTCTATAAAATCATACATTTCTTGGTACAAGATTTTCTCTTGCTGCCTGTCAATACCTCTTTTCCATTTGATTTTTGTTGCAGTATGAAACCAAAAAAAGTAATATTTAAAATCCATATTCATCACTTCCTCATAGTCTGGTATAAGGTCTAATACCTCCATCATCTCAGACACGTCTTTAGGTTTATACCCATAGTCTGGAAGGTTTCGCTCTGTGATAGATATTTTCAAAATATTGGAGCCTAGCGCTCGAGTTTGTTTAGCCTGTTCTATAATTTTTGAATCATTGGTGAATTGATATTTGCTCCCAAGGCTGTTGGTACCCAATACAAAATTATAATCTTCTAAAGGGAAGTTCTCGTCATAAGTATACTTTTGTGAAAAGCAAGTACAGGCGATAAATAAAGTTAGGCTTAAAATTATTTTTTTCATTGCTTATGGATTTAAACTGTTGAATGTGAGAGCTTTTTTTCTGAATACATCAAAACTTGGCACTTCATCATTTTTTTTATAGTAACTTTCTATAAAGCTTTTGGACTCTTCGTAAAAATTATTGTGCGTATACCATATAGGTTGTTTTACGCCTTCATCGGTAATTAACCAATATCCCACTTGCTCTCCTGTGATGGGTTTAATCTCATTGTTATACATTTCCCAGTAGAGAATATAAGGGGTGCCCCATTCTAAACCCGCTTTTATGGTCCAGATGGAACGCTTATTTTGAGTTTCGTCATCAAATTTCGCACTAGGGTTGCCGTATTCACCAATCCAAACACGCTTACCTTCTGGGAGGTTGGTTTTTGGACTTAATTGAGATTCTAGATAATCCAGTGATTCTTTTAGGTTTTTATTCAGTTCTGCTTCCGTTTTGAAAGGATTGGTAGCGTCATAGGCAGAGTAGGATACGTAATCTGGGTTAACTTTTGGTAAAATCGAATTCGTGACTACTTTATGTTCTGGGTTCTCTAAAGCTATTCTCACAAGATTAACTTCAATATAATGGTATAACTCTACATCTTTATGGGGAGTTTTTTGTTTAGCATCATCTATAGCCTTTTGACGTACGTTAGCCCATTTTATCATGCCTTCCAGAGTTTTTAGGTTTACTGGCTTATCACGGTCATAATCAGATCGCAAATGCCA
>PXBV01000342.1 GCA_003565575.1 Psychroflexus sp.
AAATGCCAAAAGCAAATGGTGTTAACCAACAGCAAAATTTACTTGACAACAAGATTGAAAGTTTCAAATCGACAAACGTTAATCATAAATCCTAAAAATCATACCTTTGCACTTTATAATTTTCTTTTAACCCAAATATTAGTATAGCATGCAACTGTACAATAAACTAAGTTCAAAAGAAAGGGAACAGCTTATTGAACAAGCTGGCGAGGAACGCCTTACCCTTTCTTTTTACAAGTACTACCAACTTAAAAATCCTAAAGCTTTTAGAGATTCTCTATTTATCAACTGGAATAAGCTTGACGTTTTGGGACGGATTAATGTAGCTCACGAGGGCATCAACGCTCAGCTGTCAGTGCCAGCCAAAAAGTTTGGAGAGTTTAAAACTTATCTGGATAGCATCGATTTTCTGAAGGATGTGAGGCTCAACATCGCCATTGAGCATTACGACAAAGCCTTTCTGAAACTTAAAATCAAAGTGAGGCCCAAAATTGTTCACGACGGGCTTAACGATGCTACCTTTGATGTCACCAACAAAGGCGTACATGTAGACGCGGTCAGATTCAACGAGCTCATCGAAGATCCCAACACCGTTTTGGTGGACATGCGTAACCATTACGAAAGCGAAATCGGCCATTTCAAAAATGCTGTCACTCCAGACGTGGATACCTTTCGGCAGTCGCTGGACATCATTGAAGCCGACCTCAAAGACCACAAAGAAGACAAAAACCTGGTGATGTACTGCACTGGCGGCATTCGTTGCGAAAAAGCCAGCGCCTACTACAAACACAAGGGTTTCAAAAAAGTCTATCAGCTCGAGGGAGGTATCATCGAGTACGCTAGACAGGTGAAAGACAAGAATCTGGAAAACAAATTCTTTGGCAAAAACTTTGTGTTCGACGATCGCCGTAGCGAAAAAATATCCGACGATGTTATTGCGCAATGCCACCAGTGTGGGAAAGCCTGTGACACGCATGTGAACTGCGCCAACGATGGATGCCACTTGCTGTTTATCCAATGCGATGATTGCGCCAAAAAGATGGAAGGATGTTGCTCTGACAAGTGTAAAGAGATAATACAACTGCCCTACGAAGAGCAAAAACGCCAACGAGCAGGCAAACCTGCTGGTAATAGAAAATTCAAAAAAGGCCGCTCTCCGGTCTTGAAGTTTAAGTAAACACTTTAACATTAATTTTCTAATAAGTCTCCTTAAATGCTTTTAAAAGCGTTTAGGGAGATTTTTCTTGGTATAATTTTACCAGACTTCTTTAAAACTTAACTCTTGCTTTAACCCGAAACTAGTCAGAGGGTTTTTAAAGGTAAAAGCATAAAGACCTGCAAGAGATAACCTCTAAGGAAAGCATTAATTGTTAAAAACATGTTTTGCACTAGTGTTTATCAAAGACGAAATGGTGACCAATTCGCTTCAATTACTATTCCAGGCTATTTTTAGCTAAGTGTCTATAATTTTTAATCCAATGAACCAATTAAAGATTGCAGTTAAAACCTAAAAACAAGGCTTCTGCACGTGCTCTCCGAAGACTAAAGTTATCAGTAAATCAATGCAACTTTTTTATCCTTAAAAGTTATATTTGTGTATAAATGATAATTACAGCCCATTCTAATTAATTTCTAACATATGAAAAAAGCAGTATTGATAACGATTTTATTAATTAGCAACATACTAAATAGCCAAGAAAAAAAAATAGAAAATATTATTACATCTTTCAATGAGTATAGTTCTCTTTATAGAGAAATAGCCTATTGTCATTTGAATAAAAGCACTTTTATAAAAGGAGAAATGATTGGGTTTAGTGGTTACGTTCTTGATAAAGATTTAAAAGTTCCATCAAAATCAACTAAAAATCTTTACTGTGTAATTACGGACGACAATAATAATGTTATCAAAAGTAAGCTGGTAAAGGTTGATAATGGCTTTACAAAAAATGTCTTTAATGTAGATAGCTTATTTAGTTCTGGACATTATACGTTTACTGCGTATACCAATTGGATGAAGAATTTTGATGAACCTAATGCTTATGTGGAATCATTTAGAGTCATTGATCCTGAAGAAGAAAGCAGCATTCAAAAAAAATCAACCAAACCCATTTTAGATGCGCAGTTTTTACCTGAGGGTGGTTATTTTGTAGATTCTGTTAAAACCAATGTAGGGGTTATAATAAAAAATACCGAAGGTTATGGAGTTTCAAATGTGGAAGGCAAGGTTTATGACTTGAATAGAAAGCTTATAACATCATTCCAAACCAATGCATTAGGGATAGGTAAATTTCAATTCACTCCTACTATAAATCAAAAATATGAAATTGAGGTTAGTCACTTAGATAAAGTATTTGACTTTGAAATTAATAATATTAAACCCAAAGGAATTTCAATTCATGTTAATAACTCTTCAAAAAATTTAGCAATACAGTTTAAAACAAATAAAAGCACTTTAAAAGATATCAGAGGGAAGACATTTAAGCTGACCATTCACAATGGCAAAGCTTCAAAAGGCACTCCTGTAATGTTTGAAGAAAACAGTCTATTAAAAATAGTCGATCATGAGGAGCTGTTTCCTGGAATCAACATTCTTACGCTTTTTGATGAAAATAACAAGCCAGTGTTGGAACGTATGGTCTTTCATTACAAAGGTGTTAACTCTATTAATTCTGGTACTGCAACTACTACAAAGCTAAAGGATTCAACCCGAATCAGTGTTCCTTTATTAAGCTTAACTAATTTCTCAAGTGGTAAGTCTAACATAAGTGTTTCAGTACTTCCAGAAGAAACTAAATCTTATCAAAGACACCATAATATTATTTCATACACCTACTTGCAACCTTATCTTAAAAGCTATATTGAAAATGCTCACTATTATTTTACAAACATAAATGCTAAAAAAAGATATGATCTTGACAATCTTTTGATGACTCAGGGATGGAGTAGCTACAATTGGGATGATATCTTCAATAAGAACTTTACGGATAAATTCGTATTTGAGGATGGAATTTTTTTAAAAGCGAATCAAAATAAAAAAAAGGATAAGAAATATATTATATATCCACTAAAACTGAATAATATTGCGAATGTAAACCTATCTGAAAATCAAGATAGTTTTGTAGTATCTAGTCTTTATCCCATGGGAAAAGAAAGGTTAGGCATTGGTACTATGAATAAAAAGGGAAAAATAAGTAAACCTGATTTAGATACTGAATTTTTTCCCTCAAAAATACCAGACTATCATAATCGGTTACAAGTATTAAACACCACTCAGTCTTCTATTCCCAAAACTTCATCTACATCTACATTTTCTTTATTCGATATGAATGAAACCCAAATACTAGATGAAGTCCTTATTAAAGCTAACAAAAGAAAATCTAAAATTGAAAAATTTGAAGGGGACGCCTTTTATAAGGTGGATGTTTTTGATGATAAAATGAGAAACAGGAATCTTACTTTTGCGAATTACGTGAATGCTTATTTATTGGATTTTATTGCTATCGAATCGATGGGAAACCTTGAAGTATTACCGCGAATTTCAAAAACGCTAAATGGCGGAGTACAGAATCCTATTATTTATCTAGACGATTTACTTATAACAGATCAAAATTACTTTTACGGTTATAATATGAATATAGTTGATTATATTCTAGTAAATGATAGTGGTTCAGGAGAAGGGTTTATTGGCTCTGGTGGAGTCATTAAAATATATACTTCTCTTGATTTTGTCAATAAAAGTAAAAATAATCCTTTTAGCCAATTTGAATTTCCACTAAGCTTTTCTGAAAGCAAAAGCTTCTACGTCCCAAAATACAATGTGTATAACAATGATTTTTTTGAAGACTTTGGTGTTATAGATTGGATTCCCAATTGTGACATCGATAAGAATGGGAATTTAAATTTCACGGTTTACAATCCTGCTAATAATAGTATTAACCTTTTTATTGAAGGAATTACTGACACGGGGGATTTAGTGTCTGAAGTTATAGTTGTAAATAAAGATGCCCCCTAACTAATAATGTATTAAAGTTAAGATGAGTCACTTTTAAAGCCTTCAACAGGTTAATATTTATTTTTACTAAAGACACAATTAAAGAGGCTTTAAAATGAAGCAGATCCTCTAAATATTTTTAAATCTCCTCCAAAGCTTCAGCTTTTTTCTCTTTCTTCTTCCGATTAGAAATATACATCCAGGCGCTATTTTAAAGAGAGAATTTAAAATTCGAAACTTAAAAATTAGTCAGTTGGCTTGTCAAATTGATGAGCACAAACAAACTATCAGTGCTATTCTGAATAAAAGAAGAGACATCAACCCAAAACTCTCTATTAAATTATCTACTCAATTTGATGTGCAAGAAGATTATTTTATGATGCTACAAGCTGCCTATGATGTAAAAAATGCCTCAGAGACTACACATACACCAAATTTGGATAACATCAGAAAAGTCATTTTCTGGAATACTACAATTGATAAGATTGACTGGGAAAAGCATAAAAAAGCGGTGATAAAAAGAGTTTTAGAAAGAGGGAATGCGACCGAAATTAAAGAAATCATTTCATTTTACGGCAAACGTAGCTTCATTGACGAAATTAAGATGATGAAAGTGAGTCATCTATTTTAGAAAATTTCGTTAATGACTTTGTTTAAAACTAAATCTTATGTAAATTTGTGCTAATCGAACTCGCCACGCTTCACATCAGAACAGCGTACCCAGGCGGGTCTTTTTTTATAATATGGCTGACAAATCTGACTATCCTAAAAAAATAATCTCATTTGATAAACAAATTGAAAGATTAGAAAAAAGAGGGTTAATAATTTCGGATAAATTAGTTGCCAAAGAATTTCTTAAAAATATAAGTTATTTCCGTTTACAGGGATTTTGGTGGGAATATCAAAAAGATAAAGAGAACCATAAATTTCAAGAAGGAACAACTTTCGAAAAAGTAATCAATTTATATACCTTTGATAGAAAATTAAGACTACTAATTTTTGATGCAATTGAAAGAATTGAAATTGCACTTAGAATAAAAATGATATATTATCCATCGATTGAATTAGGTCAATGGTGGTTCGAAGATGAAATTAATTTCTTTTCAAGCAAATTTCATAAAGAGTCTTTAGACGAAATAGATAAAGAATTAAGTAGAACTAAAGAAGTTTTCATTGAATCTCATTATAGTAAATATGGAAATGAAAATCGGCCTCCTGCTTATAAGACTTTAGAAGTAATTTCATTTGGTTGTTTATCCAAATTATATAGTAATATTAAGAACGAATTACAACCAAAAAAAAGAATTGCAACAGAATTCAATCTTCCGAATTTCAACTATTTAAGAAGCTGGTTACAATCATTTAATATTGTAAGAAATATTATTGCACATCATAGCCGGTTATGGAATAGAAATCTCGATTTCCCTCCAAAATTTTTATATAAAACAAATCATCCTTTTATAGACGAGCCGACAAATAATAATTCACTCTATCACTGTCTTTCTTGCATTTTATTTGTTTTAAATAAGGTATCTACTGGAAATTCATTAAAATCAAAACTTATAACATTAATTGAAGAAAACGATTTTGTGCAGATTTCAGAAATGGGATTTCCAGATAATTGGAGAGACCAAAAACTTTGGAAGTAAAATGCGATAAATAACAACTATTCATTTCGAATAGATGGCAGCGTTATAAAGAAAATTATTAACTTAAAGATAAATCAGTATTCCTTACTCAGTCAACTTACGATAAACATAACCTTTTAATTGCACAACCAAATTTTTATTTTAAATCTCCTCCAAAGCTTCAGCTTTTTTCTCTTTCATCTTCCGCTTTGAAATATACACCCCAAGAAAAATCACACCTCCAGCGGCGAGTTGGAAAATATTGAATTGCTCACCATCCAGAAACCCCCAGAGCAAGGCGACGATTGGAATCAAGTAGGTGACCGAAGTGGAGAACACCGCATTGGACAATTGGATAATCGGTTGAATATGATCTTGGCGAGTGCTGTCCCCAAAAGTGCTAAAACCGTGACGTACAGCAAAGCGGTTTGCACCGTTTCTTGAGCTAAAAACTCGGTATTGAAAAACCCGGTGAATCCTAAAATGCCAAGAGCAAACGGAATTAAAATCAAAAACAAACCTGTAGCGATACCAAGTGCTGAAATTTTTTCTAGATACGATTTCAGAATATTAGCGTTGAAGGCATCAATCAGCGAAGCAATCACAGGTAAAACGGCGAACCAATAATTCTGATTGGGATTGAGCGAAGCGCCAGCTAAAATCAAAAGCACTGAGCCTACCAAGCCAATAACTACTGCTATAAATTGCTTTTTGATAAACAGGTCACTAAAAAATAAAATTCCAATTACTAGCGCCAATAAAGGCACCGTCGAATTCAGAATAGAAGCAATGGTGCTATCTATTTCAGTTTCGGCATAAGAAAACAATAGGGTTGGAAGCATCGTCCCAATGAAGCCCGAAATAAAGATCCACTTCCATTGCCACTTTTGGATTTGCTTTATTTTCTTAAAGGCAATAATGCCAAGAAAAACACCTGTTATCAAGACTCGCATTGCTGTGAGTTGCAGCGGAGATAAGCCGATCAAGCTTTTTTAGATAAGAATAAAGGAGCTTCCCCAAAGCAGGGCATGCAAAAAAAGTAATACCCACTTTAAAGTATTTGCATTCAAACCTAATACCAATTTAACCATCAAATGACGCTATTTAGCTCATTCATTTTTCCATATATTTCCTTGTTCACAATTTCCATAGCCCTGCTATGCAAATTATTCACAGCGTTATATATGAAAAAAGCAATTTCGCTATCTTAACGACATTTAATAGTTAAATTGGTATAAATTTTGTTCAGAAGCTAATTTTATTCTTTTACCCGATTAATAAATTCGGGTTAAAACTCTCCGGTCTTGAAGTTTAAGAGAGTTGTTTTCTTATAATTCCAGAAAAAAATGCCTGCTTTGGTTATGAAAAGCAGGCATTTTTGTTAGTAAAACTTAAAAAAAAATTTGCGATATACGTAGCTTAAGATCCGCACATCAAGCAATCATCTCCTTCAGATTCTTTAGATTGCTGGATCAAGGCTTTGAGTTCTTCTGGACTTAGAGAAGAATCATCAGAAACCATAACCTTTTGGCTTTGGGCCTCTTGATAAGTCTGTGCAGCTTTTTGTGCTACTTGGCTTGGTGTTGTTTTTTGCTTCTTATCATTCTTCAAGGTAAACTTGATTGCGTCTACAGCAGATTTGGTTCTTAAGTAATACATTCCTGTTTTAAGTCCACTTTTCCAAGCATAAAAATGCATTGAAGTCAACTTAGCAAATGTTGCACCTTCCATAAAGAGATTAAGTGATTGTGATTGATCAATAAAGTAACCACGTTGTCTTGACATATCAATAATGTCTTTCATAGATAACTCCCAAACGGTTTTATACAATTCTTTAATATCATCTGGAATAATATCGATACCCTGGACAGAACCGTTGGCTCTCATGATGGCATCCTTTACGTCATCATTCCAGAGACCAAGAGCAACGAGATCTTTCAACAAATGTTTATTAACGACAATAAATTCACCAGACAACACGCGTCTTGTGTAGATGTTCGATGTATAAGGTTCAAAAGCTTCGTTGTTACCCAAAATTTGAGATGTGGAAGCGGTCGGCATAGGTGCCATTAATAATGAATTCCGTACGCCATGCTTTAAAACTTTTTCACGAAGAGCACTCCAGTCCCATCGACCACTTAAGTCCTTGTCCTTTAGGCCCCATAAGTTATATTGAAATTCCCCTTGACTGATTGGAGAGCCTTCATAACTTGAATAAGGACCTTCTAATTTTGCAAGTTCCATTGAAGATTCTACAGAAGCAAAATATAAGGTTTCAAAAATTTCTTGATTTAATTTTTTAGCTTCATCAGAGGTAAACGGCAGTCTTAACATGATGAAGGCGTCTGCTAGTCCTTGAATGCCTAAACCAACAGGTCTGTGGCGCATATTAGAATTTTCTGCCTCTTTCACGGGATAGAAATTTCTATCTATCACTTTATTTAGGTTTTTGATCACTTGCTTTGTAATCTTATAAAGCTCTTTGTGGTCAAAACTTCCATTCTTTACAAACATAGGTAAAGCAATAGAAGCTAAATTACAAACCGCCACTTCATCTGGGCTGGTATATTCCAAAATTTCAGTACACAAGTTAGACGAGCGTATGGTTCCTAAATTCTTTTGATTGGACTTTCGGTTAGCTGAATCTTTATAGAGCATGTATGGGGTTCCCGTTTCAATTTGAGATTCTAAAATTTTCTCCCAAAGCTCTCTTGCTTTTATAGTTTTACGGCCTTTATTTTCTTCTTCATATTTCGTGTACAAGACTTCAAATTCTTCACCATGGACATTATAAAGGTTTGGGCATTCATTTGGACACATCAAAGTCCAGGTAGAATTTTCTTCAACACGTTTCATAAAAAGATCTGGAATCCACATGGCGTAGAATAGATCTCGAGCGCGCATTTCTTCAGCACCGTGATTTTTCTTAAGGTCTAAGAAACTAAAGATATCTGCATGCCAAGGCTCAACATACATCGCAAAAGAACCTTTTCGTTTTCCTCCACCTTGGTCAACGTATCTAGCGGTGTCGTTAAACACTTTCAGCATAGGGATAATTCCATTGGATGTACCATTGGTGCCTGCAATGTATGAACCTGTTGCTCTTATGTTATGAATAGATAAACCAATACCTCCCGCAGATTGAGAAATCTTAGCGGTTTGCTTTAGGGTATCATAAATCCCGTCAATACTATCATCTTTCATGGTTAACAAAAAGCATGAAGACATTTGTGGTTTTGGGGTCCCAGAATTAAATAAGGTAGGCGTTGCATGTGTAAAGTATTTTTTGGACATCAACTCATAGGTCTTTAACGCCGACTCCAAATCTTCACCATGGATACCAATAGAAACACGCATCAACATATGCTGTGGGCGTTCAGCAATCTTTCCATTAATCTTCAAAAGGTAAGAACGTTCTAAAGTTTTAAAACCAAAATAATCATAATTAAAATCTCTGCTATAAATAATCCTAGAGTCGATTTCCTCTTTGTTGTCATTTATAATTTTATACACATCCTCTGCAATAAGAGGAGATTTCTTGTTATTGCGTGGATTTACATACTCGTAAAGGTCTGTCATGACCTCACTAAAAGTCTTCTTGGTGTTTTTATGGAGGTTAGATACAGATATTCTGGCTGCTAACTGCGCATAATCGGGATGACTCACCGTCATAGTTGCGGCAATTTCTGCGGCCAAATTATCCAATTCACTGGTGGTAACGCCATCGTAAAGTCCTTCTATAACTCGCATTGCTACTTTGGGAGGTTCTACCAGCGGGTTAAGTCCATAGCAAAGTTTTCTGATTCTTGCTGTGATTTTGTCGAACATTACAGGCTCTTTCTGTCCGTTTCTTTTGATGACGTGCATAATCTTAAATTTTATTCTGTGTTAATGTATTTCTTTTGTTCCTATGATTGCTATTGCTGCTGTGACTACTTTGGCTTCTATGGTTCCCATTGCTACCGTAGCCTCAAAATTTCTTATTCCCTTTTTCTACAGCTTGCAAAAAGTTATTAATCTTTATTCCTAGCTTTTGAGTGTGTTCTCTTAAATTTTCATACAAAACCTTGTCTTTTAAAGAGCCTGTTTCGTGTAATATTTCAAGATGATTGATGGTTTCATCATTGGATGACAAAGCATAAATAATAAACCTGATGTGGTCTCCTTTATAGCGTCTTCTTCCATATCCTTCTACAATGTTAGACCGTACAGATTTCATTGACCTTCTAATTTGACTTGCTTCTTCATACATTTCATATTTAGGTAATTGCAAGGTCATTTTATGAATATCAACGGTAAAAATTGGAGCTACCCACCATATTTCAAGTTTAAGAATAGCTCCTAGACTTTTTAATTTATATCATTTCTATTGTTTCCATAGCTTCTATAGCTGCCCTTGTTATTTTAGTAACTATAGCTTCTTCCACAGTAACAATAGAACTATAGTTTAGAAATCAGCGTCAAAACTTATTTTACTATCTTCTTCTTTGTTTTTGTTCATTACGCCAGCTTTTTGGTATTCTCCCACTCGTTTTTCAAAGAAGTTGGTTTTTCCTTGCAGAGAAATCATATCCATAAAGTCGAATGGATTAGCGGTGCCGTATTCTTTTTCGCAACCCAACTCAACTAAAAGTCTATCAGTCACAAACTCTAAATATTGCGTCATCAATTTAGAATTCATGCCAATTAAACTAACAGGAAGAGATTCTGTTACAAATTCCCTTTCAATGTTTAGTGCATCTACAATAATTTCTC
>PXBV01000088.1 GCA_003565575.1 Psychroflexus sp.
TCTGCTTCTTCATATATTGGAAATGCATAGGCAAAAAACTTACTTGCTTTTTCTTTAAAAAGCAGTTCAGCACTTGGTTTTGCTATGGTTTTATATTCGTCTTTTTCCAAAAAGTAATACTAAGCGTTTAAAGATGTTTAAGCTTGAATAATGAAAATGGCCGGTCTTTTATGCAAATCTACGGATGTTTTTTTCCATTCTGCAGCAGTTTGTGTTTTTATAAACTCTGTGGAAAGTGTAAGATCTACCGCCACACAAATTTTAGTTGAAGCCTGCAAAGTAGAGATTAAGCTAATCAATAACTTATTGTTTCTATAAGGTGTTTCTATAAAAATTTGGGCTTGCTCTTGTTCTAAAGATGCCCGTTCCATCTTCTTGACAAATTGCTTTCGCTGTTGAGCATCTATGGGTAAATATCCATGAAAAGTAAAATTTTGGCCATTAAGCCCGCTGGACATGAGTGCAAGAAGAATAGAGGATGGTCCAACTAAAGGAACTACTTTAATGTTTTTTTGATGGGCTAACAATACAACTTGTGCGCCAGGGTCTGCTACTCCAGGACAACCGGCATCAGACAATAATCCCATGTGGATTCCTTGCTCACATGCATCTAGAAAATTTGGTATTTCTAAATCTGAGGTAAACTTATTTAAAAGCTTAAATTCTAAGTTGGGTTGTGACTTTGAAGGGACTATTTTTTTAATAAAATGCCTAGCTACCTTTTCATTTTCTACAATGTAGTGATCTATTTCATTAATAAGTTTTCTAATAGAAAGTGGTAGAACTTCTAATGGAGGTAAATCTCCAAGTCTGTTAGGGATGAGGTATAATTTACCTTTTTGTTGAGGATTTTCCATATTAATAGTGGTTAAGAACTTTTCAGCTTTTCTGCTATAAGCGTACAAGACTGGTCAAGCATCTCATACACTTTATCGAAGCCTTCTAAAGCATCGTAATACGGATCTGGAACGCTTCTATTCTCTCTGGGATATAACGTATTTAAAATTAAAGAAACTTTGTTACACTCTTCCTCAGTGTCTGCTTTCTCAAGAACATCATTGTAGTTGTGGGTATCCATTACGTAAATATAGTCAAATGTTTTGAAGTCTTTTTTTACAAATGGCCTACTGCGTTGATTCGAAATATCTAAGCCATTTTTTTGAGCCACTTCTATAGACCTTGGATCTGGCAGAGAGCCTTGATGATGAGAGGAAGTTCCTGCAGAATCTACAGTAAATTTTGAAGCATCAAGTTTAGATTCCAAAATACCCTCCGCTAAGGGAGAGCGACAGATATTACCTAAACATACCATCAAAATTTTGGTCATAGTTGTTTAAATTTAACTTCTAAATCCTGAATAAATTTACGAAACTGTTTATCGGTTTCTTGAAGATTGGATACTATTTTGCATGAATGAAGAACCGTAGAGTGGTCTCTTTGTCCTATATGTCTTCCTATATTAGTAAGAGAACTTTTGGTAATTTCTTTTGCAAAATACATAGCTATTTGTCTAGCTTGAACAACATTACGCTTTCTGCTTTTGGACTGTAATTCTTCAATTTCTACATGAAAATAATCACTTACTACATTTTGGATATCATCAAGAGAAATGGGTTTTTTGTTATTTTTGACGTAGTTTTTTACAATTTGTTCTGCTAGATCTATAGTGATTTCAGACTTACTAAATGAAGAATGAGCAATAAGCGAAATTATAGCTCCTTCCAGCTCTCTAATGTTACTTGTGATTCTTGATGCCACGTAATTTATCACCTCATCTGCCATTTCCACCCCATCGTTGTAGAGTTTGCTCTTAATAATTTTGATACGAGTGTCATAATCAGGCTGTTCTAATTCTGCTGAAAGACCCCATTTGAATCTAGACAATAATCGCTGCTGAATGTCTTGCATATCTACAGGTGCTTTATCACTAGTTAAAATTACCTGCTTGCCGTTTTGATGCAAATGGTTGAAAATGTGAAAAAACACATCTTGAGTTCCTTTTTTACCAGAAATCAATTGGATGTCATCAACTATAAGAACGTCTATAATTTGATAAAAATGAATAAAATCATTCCTGTTGTTTTTGGAAACAGCATCAATATGTTGTTGAGTAAACTTATCAGCAGATATGTACAGTACTGTTTTTTCTGGGAATTTATCTTTTACCTGAAGACCTATAGCATGGGCTAAATGAGTTTTACCAAGACCTACACCTCCAAAAATCAACAAAGGATTAAAGGAGGTACCTCCAGGCTTATTGGCAACAGCCAAACTAGCCGATCTAGCAAGTCGATTTGAAGTGCCTTCCAAAAAGTTTTCAAAACTGTAATTTGAGTTGAGTTGTGAATCGATTTTTAGATTTCTGATGCCAGGAATTACAAAAGGATTTTTTAATTCAGGATTTTTTTGCTTGGCTGGAAAATCTACAGATTGAGAATTAACATTAGAACGTTGGGTACTCGGTATTTTTTCTGTGAAGGGTTGTTTATTTCCTTCAGTATTTTCCATTCGGATTACATAAACCAATTTTGCAGCCTTACCCAACTCTTTAGTGAGAGCCACCTTTAGAAGGTTGACATAATGCTCTTCAAGCCATTCATAAAAGAACTTGGAGGGCACTTGAATGCTTAGAGATTTATCGTTTAACTTGACAGCTCTTATCGGTTGAAACCACGTTTTATAAGCTTGTTCTGAGATGTTGTCCTCAATAAAATTAAGACAATTTCCCCAAACCGAAGATGCTGATTTTGACATAGTTAAGATAAATATTTTGGTTTTCTTTAATTTTTACACAAAATGCATTTTACATTTTACGAACCACAAATATGTGAACAAACTTTTTAATAAAAAAATTAAATTTAGGTTGAAATTCTAATTTTTTCTGCTTATAATGTAGATGTAAAAATTACACTAATTTGAAAACAAATTTAAAATCTTTTCAGCCTGTCGTTTCACGTTCTTCTGTTGAAGTGAGGTATGCAGAAACAGACCAAATGGGGGTAGTACATCACGCCGTTTATCCCGTATATTTTGAACAAGGACGAATTGATTGGTTAAGAATTGTAGGAATGCATTATCAAAAAATGGAAGATAATGGCATCATGTTACCTTTACACAAACTTTCTGTGGATTTCAAAAAACCTGCAAAGTTTGGTGACGTTTTAACGGTAACCACCATCCTGAAAAAAATGCCAAGTGCTAGTATTAATTTTAATTACCAAATTCACAACCAAGATCAGGATCTTTTAACTGAAGGCGAAACCGTTCTTGTATTTGTTGATAAAACCACACGAAAACCAATGCGCTGTCCAGAAGATGTCATGAATTTAATCTTGAAAGCAGCAACTAAGGATTGATTTTAAAGAATGCATCTATTAAAAGTTGTGCGGTTGCAGGATTAGTTGCAATGGGTATATTATGCACATCACAAATTCTCATGAGCATTTGCACGTCAGGCTCATGAGGGTGTTTACCTAAAGGATCTCTAAAAAACAAAACCATGGCTAATTGTTTTTCTGCAGCTAGTCCTGCAATTTGCGCATCGCCTCCAATTGGTCCAGACAGTTTTTTCTCAACCTTTAAGCCTGTGTTTTCTACATGAGAACCCGTAGTTCCTGTTGCTATGAGCTCAACTTGCTTAAGTTTTTTTAAGTTCGTATTAAGAAAATTAACCATTTCTGGCTTCTTTCCATCATGAGCAATAATTGCTATTTTTTTCATCGGTTTATGGTGTTGGTTAACTTAATGTTTTTTTCATAAAAACAGAACACGAATAATGACCTGTATCACCTAAGCGATGATCGATGTAACTAAATCCTGTTTTTAAGTACAACTTTTGAGCTGCTTTCATGTTGGGCAAAGTTTCAATGTAACAGATTTTAAAGTGTTGTTGTTTGGCAAATTCTAAGCATTTTGTAATCATTAGATTCCCTAGACCTCTTCCTCGAACCGTAGGGTCAAAATACATTTTTTGAAGTTCACATATTTCAGGCTCAGCATTATCTAAAGGAGCTATTCCAGCACTTCCTTTAATATGACCATCTTCGATGAGTACAAAATACTCAGCTCTTTCTTTTTGATAGGTTTCATAAAGCTGATCTAAAGCTTTATCTTCATAGGCTGTACCCACTTTTGGTGCGCCTTGCTCTACAAGTACATTCCTAATCATCTGTGCTACGGCTTGATTATCCTTCTTTTGAATGGCGCGTATGTCAATTCTACTCATTATCATCGCTTGTTGATTTAATGCTACGTGAATTATTGTACTTAAGTTTGTCACTATTTACAAGTTGGGCTAAATTAAGCAATTTTAAAATTTCAAGTTCTGTAAAACATTCAAAATAAAAATCACAAAAGCAAGCTAGTTTTGTTACTTATGAGATTGGCTTTTTCTATTTTTACACTGTGAATACAAATGAGTATTACATCAAACGCTGTTTGCAACTTGCCAGAAATGGACTTGGCTCCACATACCCCAATCCTTTGGTAGGTTGTGTAATTGTGCATGACAACAAAATTATTGGAGAAGGATGGCATAGAAGAGCAGGTGAAGCCCATGCTGAAGTTAAGGCTATCCAGTCTGTAAAAAATAAGTCTTTGCTTAAATCTTCCACGCTTTATGTCACTTTAGAGCCTTGTAGTCATTTTGGTAAAACGCCACCTTGTAGCGATTTGATTATTGATAAAAAAATACCAAATATCGTAATTGGCACCATAGACCCTTTTGCCAAAGTTGCAGGTATGGGGGTTAAAAAATTACTTTCTGCTGGCAGAAATGTCATTGTAGGCGTGTGTGAAGATGAATGTGAAGAATTAAACAAACGTTTTTTTACGTTTCATAGAAAAAAAAGACCTTATATTATCTTAAAATGGGCGGTAACTCAACATGGATTTTTAGCGCCTAAAGATCAAAATCAAGGAGAGGTGTTTTGGATAACAAATGCTTATTCTCAACAACTTGTACATAAATGGAGAAGTGAAGAGCAAGCTATCTTAGTAGGTACAAAAACTGCAGCTAAAGATAACCCAAAACTCAATGTAAGGCATTGGTTCGGTAAAAGTCCAATGCGGGTTGTTATAGATAAAACGCTTAAGTTACCGTCCCACCTTTCACTCTTTGATGATTCCATATCCACTCTGGTTTTTCACCAGCGGAACACACAAGCTCAAAATGAGAATAATTTAAAACTTAAAGCTATTGATTTTGAAAAGCATTCTGTAACTCAAATTATGGAAGAACTTTACAACAACAACTTACAATCTGTCATCATTGAAGGAGGCAGTAAAACATTACAAACTTTTATAGATTCAAACTTATGGGATGAAGCAAGAGTTTTTGTGGGTGAAAACAAAATTGATAAAGGCATAAAAGGACCAATTTTTAACAAAGAAGCCGCTACATCTATAGATGTGGAAGGAGATTTACTAAACTACTATTACAATGATTAACACCATCATTTTTGACTTTGGAGATGTTTTTCTCACTTTATATAAATCTGCCACTCTAAAGCAATTCAAACACTTTGGGATTGATCAATTTGACGACGATTTAAAACGCATAAATAACAAATATGAGATAGGTCAAATCTCTACAAGTGAATTTATTGAACACTACACCCAAAGGTTTGGTGGACTTTCTAAAGACCAGTTCATAAAAGCTTGGAATTCTATCCTCATAGACTTTCCAACACACCGACTCGAGTTTTTAAAAAAATTAAGAAACTCAGGGACTTACAAATTGATATTACTAAGCAATACTAATGAGCTCCATATAGATTGGGTAAAAGAAAATATCTCTTTTTTTGAAGAATTCCGCAGTTGTTTTGATCAGTTTTATTTGTCTCACGAAATTCATTACAGAAAGCCCAACCCAGATATATTTGAATTTGTTTTAAAAACAAATAGTTTAAACCCTAAAACAACTCTATTTGTAGATGATACTTTAGAACACACGCTCACTGCCAAATCACTTAGAATCCATACTTGGCACCTTCAAGCTGGACAAGAAGAAGTCACACAATTGTTTTCTAAAAAATCAGACCTATTTTGATAGCGCTAGTCTTAAGTGTTCTCTCGTCTAGCTGTATTTACATTATTTTTAAGCTATTTGGCAAATATAAAGTCACCACTTTACATGCCTTGATTATCAATTACCTAACTGCATTTTTGTTTGGACTGGTCTTCCAGGTCAACCTTTCTTTAGATACGCTTATTTCAGTCACTACCAAAGATTGGTTTTTAGGGTCGGTAATGCTGGGAGGAATGTTCATTCTAGTCTTTTATTTAATGGTGATAACCACACAAAAAGGAGGTATGGCCGTGGTTTCTGTGTCAAGCAAAATGAGTGTTGCAATCCCTATTGTCTTCGTTATTCTGTACTACAACGAAGCACTTAACAGCATCAAACTCATTGGAATAGCCTTAGCTTTGGTTTCTGTGTACTTAGTTTCTGTAAAAAAGCGAAGTGGCTTAAAAATAAACATCAATTATTTTATTTATCCGCTTTTAGTTTTTTTGGGCAGTGGTATTATAGAGAGTAGCATTAAGTTTTTAGAAAATGCCTATGTACCCGATGATGAAATATCACTTTTTTCTGCAACAACCTTTTTATTTGCATTTCTAACGGGCTCTGCATTTTGGGGGTTCAGACAATTAAAAACAAAATCTTATTTCAAGTTCAAAGATGTTGTTGGCGGAATACTATTAGGTATACCAAATTACTTTTCCATCTATTTTTTCATTCTAGCACTTAGGATTAAAGGCTTAGATAACTCTAGTATCTTTATCATAAATAATGTAGGTATAGTTTTACTATCAACATTTATAGGCATTTTATTTTTTAAAGAAAGGCTAACGGCTAAAAACTGGGTTGGAATTGGTATTGCTATTTTAAGCATTATCCTTATTACTTACACCCAAAAGTCGATGCCTTAAGATTGGATACAGCTTTGCATAGGAGATTCCTATAAAACTTCCAACCATTGCACCCACAATTACATCGCTTGGGAAATGAACACCAACAAAAATCCTGCTTACCGAAAACAAAATTGGCCAGATAAAAAGCCATCCTATATAGTTAAATTTCGATTTTAAAGTAAGATAAATAAAAACTATTGCAGCAAATGAAGTGGAAGCATGACCAGAAAAAAAACTAAAATTTGTAGGCTCATACAAAATTTTAAGGCCCTGCATAAGCTCTTGAGTCATGTTTGGTCTGGGCCGCTGGACTAGATATTTTGTGAGCTCGGTAAAAAGATGTGCGGTTCCTACGCTAGAAAAGAGAAACAAACTTCCAAGAACCCCTTTTTGGAAAGAACTTTTGTAAAAAAAGATAAGAATCAAAAAAGGATAAAGAAATAGCCAATGTTTAGTATGCGTTACTACTATCCAAAAGGGATCCAATGCATCAGGACTTAAATTATTCAGAAATAGCATCAATTCCCAATCCCAAAGAGTTGGATTCAATTCCATTAAAACCTTCGCTTAATGGGCCCTATGGCATCTTCAATATCATCCTTTAGATTTGAGGTTTTAGATTCGATAGACTTGGTTTGATTTTCAACCTCTTTTTTTAAGTCAAAATCAAAGTTGTGCTCCTTTTTTTGTTTGGTAATTTCTGTTTTTATCTCATCTGTAGCATGACGAAAAGACTTCATAGTCTTACCTAAAAATCTAGCCATATCTGGCAATTTATCTGCACCAAAAACCATAATCAAAATGAATAGTATGAATACTATTTCGGCGCCACTTATAAAAAAAAGTAAATGAATCATAACACAAATATACAGGTCTATTTCAAGATGACGAAATTAAAAAAAATATTATGCCAAATGAAGCTGTTAAAAGCTTGATATTTTAAATAATTAAACTGATTTAAAAAATTGAAAGCCCCGTAAGAGTAGTTAAACGCTCCAGAGCTTTCATGCCTAATGCAGAATTTCCTTTTGAATTTAGCATTGGACTCCAAACGGCAACTGAGTAGTGTTTAGGATGTACTGCTACAATACCACCTCCTACTCCACTTTTTCCTGGTAAACCAACTCTGTAGCTAAACTCTCCAGCTTCATCATAAAATCCACACGTTTGCATTATTGAATTGATACGTTTTACACTTTGTGGATCTATAACTTGTTCTTGGGTTTTGTAATGCCTCCCTTCGTTGGCTAAAAGCATGAAGGTTTTTGATAACTGTTCACACGACATAACTATGGAACATTGGTAGAAGTAAAAATTTAAAACATCATCAGGATCATTATCAATATTCCCTAGAGCTTTCATATAATTCACTAAAGCTTTGTTTCTATAACCATGCGCCTTCTCACTTGCAGCAACAGCTTCGTTATAACTGATGCTATCATCCCCACATAGCTTTTGAACAAATTTGAGCAAATCTTCTTTGGGATGGTCTAGTGCAGAAAGAAGTGTATCTGCTACTACTATAGAGCCTGCGTTTATAAATGGATTTCTAGGAATACCTTGGTCTCTCTCCAACTCAGTGAGAGAATTGAATGCGGTTCCTGAAGGCTCTACATGCACCCGCTTCCATAAGTCTTTACCCAGAAGTTCTTTGGCGATAATCAAAGTAAATACTTTGGAAATACTTTGTATCGAAAATTTTTCCTGACTATCCCCAAACTGATAAGATGTAGAATCGTGGCAATAGAGGTAAACTCCAAATTTAAGCGGGTCTACCTTTGCTAATTGAGGAATGTAGCTAGCCACTTTACCCAACTTAATATCGGGTGTTAATTCACGTTCAATAAGATTTAATATAGCTTGATAGTCCATGATTTAAAATTTTAAAAAGCTTCCTGACTTGAGTTCGTAAACCTGTTTATTCGGCTCGAAGATAACCGCAGGCAAAGTACCTTCAAGGCTTATTTCAGAATTATTTATCTTAATCCAGCTTCCTTCTCTTAAACCCACCACTACTTCAGTATTAAACACCTGAAATTCTTTGATGCGAGTTTCTCTGCTTTCTCCCTTATGTTTAGACGTGGAATCAACATCTAAATAATGCGGATTGATATTAAAGTTGAGCAAACCTAAAGTTTCATAAGACGGAGGCTGGACAATAGGCATATCATTTGTAGTTTGCATGGATTTTCCACAAATGTTGCTACCAGCGCTAGTCCCTAAATATTTAGCTCCTTTTCTTATACTAGTTTTTAAGGCAGACATCAAGTTCAATTCATGAAGCTGTTTTACCAACAAAAACGTATTGCCGCCACCTACAAAAATAGCTTTCGCCTCCAAGATACTTTGCTGCATATCTTCAGTTTCATGTATACCAACAACATTTGGTATACAAGATTTTAATCCAGCAGCCGCAAGTTTGGTATAGTCTTGATGAGACATACCTCCAGGCCTTGCAAATGGTATAAACAAAATTTCGTTTATGTCTTTAAAATGAAGCTTAAGGCTTGGTAATAGGTATTCCAGATAATGACTACCGTGAAGTGTAGATGTACTTGCTATAATAGCTTGCATAAACATACAGTTTTAAAAAGTTGTATAGAGTTAACATAATTTTATTAGCAAAACTAGGATTGAATTTCTAAATTTATAAGTAGATTGTACAAAAAATAACAATATGAGAATTATCTTTACTTTAGTAGTGCTTTTTTTAGTCCAAAACATTCAAGCCCAAATAGGTGAGCGCGTGTATGTTGCTGGAGAAGTCATTGTGCCTTTAGATGGTGAAGTCTCACAAATAGAGGTTATCAACCAAAATTCTGAAGAAGGTACAGTAACTAACCAATATGGTCAATTTGGCATCACCGTTAAAGAAGGAGATCGCTTAAGGTTTGAAGCCATTCAATATCAAAATTTTACGGTAGTAATTGATGAAAATATTGTCAAAAATAAAAAGTTAACCATCAAAATTAATGATGAAATTAATACTCTTGATGAAGTAATTGTAAGACCTTATGATTTGGAAGGCAATATAGAAGTAGATGCAAAAAAAGTGAAACCAACCTACTTTGAAGCTCCTAATGTAAAAGACGTGCTCTACGAGTATGAAGGGGATCAACCTTACATAAGGTCTCAAACTATTACTGAAAATTACACCAATGATGAACGTTTTGTTAGAGATGGATTGAATATTGCTAACATTTTTAGAGAAATCTTGTCCTCCAAGGAAGTTGTGGAAGACCATAAACTCCCAAAAAATCTAGACGTTATGGTAAGAAAAATGTATAAAGACTCTTTTTTTACTGAAAATCTCAACGTTGCACAAGATGATATCAATAAGTTTATCTTTTTTGTAGAAGACCATGGCCTTACCAATAATATGTTGAAAAAAGGAAATGAGTTAGATCTTATTGAGTTTTTGATTCGAAAATCTAAAGAATTTAAA
>PXBV01000269.1 GCA_003565575.1 Psychroflexus sp.
ATTTTAAGGATAATGCAACAAATCTAAGGAAAAGCCCTGTCAAATTTATCTTTTTTCAAAAATCTTGTTTTTTTAGAAGAATTTTCATAATTTTAATATCTCTATGAATTATTATAAACATAAATCTGGCGTTTCTAGACGAAAGTTTTTCAACAGCCTTAGTATAGCCACAGAAGGTGCTACTTATCTACAAAGCCATGTAATTTCGGACTTAAGTTATACGCCTACGAGTGATCAACTCAACATTGCTTAACTTGGTGCCAGAGGTATGGGACGCAGTAACCTGAAAAATATGAATTCTCAAAATATTGTAGCCTTAGCCGATGTAGATTGGAGCTACGCTATATACTACCCAATACGATGTCAAGAGAACGTATAGAGAAGGCTGGTCTTACCAATGAAACTTATAAACTTTAGAACTATAAAAATCAAATCGCTGTAAATGCATTAACTCATATTTAATGTAAGATTTAAAGACTTGTGAAAAACAGACATTTATTCAAGTTGTTTCATCACTTGTTATTAAATTTGGAACATATGAACCATTAAACCCAACCAAATGTTTTGGGGTTTTTAGCTAATAAATAATGAAACAAGAGATGTCCTCTTATACTAAAGATGATCTTTGGGTATGGAATACCTTATTTCAGAGACAAATCAACAATATAGTTGGAAAAGCTTCAGAAACCTATATAAAAGCCTTAGAGCTTATGTCTCCGGTGCTTAATGCTGATGAGATTCCAAATTTCAAAAAAATCAACCAATGGTTTGAAACTCAAACCAAGTGGCAACTCTGTGTTGTCCCTGGCCTTATTGATGTAGAAGAATTTTTTCAACTTCTAGCTGAACGCAAATTTTGCTCTTCTACGTGGGTGCGATCTAAAGATAGTCTTGATTATTTGGAAGAACCTGACATGTTTCATGATGTATTTGGTCATGTGCCTTTGCTGAGTCACCCTGTATTTTCAGAATTTGTTCATGAGTTTGGTAAGTTGGGGTGTCAATTTCTTGATGACCCTGAAAAACTTGTCCAATTACAACGCTTATATTGGTTTACTATTGAATTTGGCGTTATCCAAGAGCATGGGAAAATTCAATCTTATGGAGCAGGCATTTTGTCGTCTTATGGAGAAACCAATCAGATCGATGAATTAAAAGCCAATTTTAATGATTATTCAATCCAAAATATTATAAATAAACCTTTCAGAACAGATATAATGCAGGAAGATTACTATGTGATTTCTGACTATAGTCAACTTTTTGACTCTCTAAAACAGCTTTCTAAAGTCTGGACTGAAAAGGCAGAAAATAATACAACTTGATAACAACTTTCAACTAAATCTTAACTTAAGGTAAAGGAAAAACAAGGTGTTTATTATTTTTTAATTAGTTTTACTGTTTTAAAAAATTGGACTAAGCATTCAAGTAAATTTAGGTGAGTTTTGAAGATGAAAATGAGTAATGTGTTTTTGGGTATAATTGCTTTTCTAGGAGCAGGTTTGTTTTTGACTTATGCCATGATAAGCGATTTTAAATTTGAAGTTGACACCAGTGAAGAAAACGAAGAAGAAACTGTAGAAGAAGAATCCACTCCAAACTACAAGCATCTATATGCCAAAGAGTTGGATGTACTTGAATCTACAATATTAAGTAAGGCAAAGCAACATAAAATCAATGGTTCTGTGCTTGTTGCCTATAAAGACCAAGTTTTATACAGGCAGGATTTCGGTTATAAAGATCCTATAAAAAAAGTCCCGTTAACACCGGGTCTATCTTATCAATTAGCATCTGTAAGCAAGCAATACACCGCAGCTGCCATTCTTAAATTACATGAAGATGGGTTAATAGACATCAATGAGTCTGTAGCTTCCTACTTGCCTAGTTTCAAATTTGAAAATGTGAGCATTAAAGACTTATTGAAACATAGGTCTGGTCTTTGGAACTACATGTACCTAACCGAACAGTATTGGAAAGATGATATTGCACCTAATAATATTGAAGTAGTTAATCTATTAAATCTACATGCACCAAGACTGAATTTCCAACCTGGAAAGCATTTTAGTTATAGTAATACTGGGTATGTTGTATTAGGAGCAATAGTAGAGCATGTGAGTCAGCAGCCTTTTGGAGAATTTTTAAAAAAGGAATTCTTTCTACCGCTTTGTTTAGATGAAACTTATGTAGAAAAAACACCAAAAAATGCTTCCAATATTTTAAATGGATATCAAGCTTATAAACGATCATTTATTCAACTCCCAGCTGGTTTTCATAATAACGCTTTGGGAGACAAGGGTATTTATGCCACTCCAGAAGATTTATTTGCTTGGTTTACTCACCTTAAAAATGGTGAGATTTTAGGCTCTGAAAGCCTTGACCTGATGTTTGGCAAAGGTGCCAATGGACATAATGAACGTTATGGCATGGGATTTAGACTAGACAAAAAAGGGACTCATCCTGTTATTTACCACAATGGTTTATGGGATGGTTTTAGAAATGGCTTAGAGTTTCATCCGGACCAAGATTTGGTGGTTATTGTTATGACTCACACCCAAAACAAACAAAAACAATACTTCCAAAAACATCTTGTCAAAACAGCAAAAGACCTTATCCAAAGTGCAGAAAGTAGAGTCCAGCGAGAAGCTAATGATTCTGAATTGGTGTTGTAATAATACTAAGACTACACACAATAAGGAGACTGGTCTTTGAAAGTTAGTTTCTACAAAAAAGCAATTATAATATTTATAACTCTCATAATCAATACATTAAAAAACTTGGCACAGGTTTTGGTATTTGTTTAGTATAACATTAAAACCTTTAGCCATGAAACGATTTATTTTTTTACTAGCAGGGTTTGTTTTTTTCAGTATGTCTGGATGGGCAAATTATTCAAATTTTACAAATTGGAATAACAATTCCAACCCATCGTTTATTTTTATGGAAAATGGAATAGAGTTTTCAGTTTTTCATGATGGTCAATTTGATTTTTATATTCCAAATAATGGATCTAGTTTAAACACAGGTTTTAATAATTTCAGCTTTAATACAGGGTTCAACTACAATCCTTATGTCCAATATGATAGTTATGGTGCTATTATTCAAATTCAAAATACGCCTGTCTTTTACGATCATTTTGGCCGAATTAATCAAGTGGGAAGCATTTACATGGATTATACGTCATTTGGAAGATTGAATAGAATTGGAGGACTGCAACTGTTTTACAGAAATAATACAATATGGAGACAAACTGGATTTATAAATCAATTTAACAGAAACTATGTATGGAGACCTTGGCATTCTTATTACGCTTTGCCAGCTGCTCAATTTAATTTGATTAGTTATTATCCATACAGACAGTATTATACTCCGGTGAGACATATATATTATAGACCTTATGTAAACAATACAAGACATTTCACATTTAATAGACAGCAACCAGATTATAGACGAAATACTAGTTCTACAAGATCTCAAAGTTATGTTCAATCGCCTAGAACAAGTGCTGAAAGAGCGATAAGATCTAATGTTCAAAGACGTAATGCTGACGTTAATACGACAAGAAGTTCTAGAGTTTCAAGTGCAAACACTTCAAGAAGTGGAAACTCCAGATCGGTGGCGGATGTGACCAGAAGAGCAAACACAGAGGCCAGTTCTAGTGGTAGTAGAACATCTCAAGACCTAAGGTCAACTGTAAGAAGGAATCAAGTTTCTAGCACAACAAATCGAGCTACGAGCAATAGAAGTATTTCTCAAAGCCCTAAAAGAACTGAACAGCTTAGAAGTAGCAATAGAAGAACAAGTGAAGCTTCCACTAGAGGTTCGGTTCAAACCAAACGTTCTACTGGGACCAACAGAAGTGGGTCTACAGCCAATACAAGAAGTACTAGAAACCGATAATTTTTTTAAACTGAAAACCCCTTTATGAATCGCTTCATATAGGGGTTTTTTATATATAATTTTTTGAAAGCGAAGTCTTTATTTTACTTCGTAATTTTCCCAACCCCATGAACGCTCTGGAGTTTCTATAGGAGTCTTCAAGTCAAAGCCAATCGAAAATTGAGTTGTAGAGCCAATTCTTCTCAAGTTATACGTAAATTGTTCGTCATCTACGGTAATCCACCACATATTAGTTGCTGTTCGAGGTAACAAATCAACAGTTTCTTGATCTGCTGGAAACATGGCCAGTCCGTCAAACCCAGTATTTGGAGTTACTCCACCATACATTGTTACCTCATCATCGCTTCCATCTTCATTACGATGATCATGCTTCAACTGAATCCCCTCATCTGTTTTGGTCAATATCCAAGTTCTTGACAAATTATCACCCACATTAAATGGGATATAAATTGTATCTTCTTTTACATCCAAAACGTGCATGACTAGTTGCTTACCTCTAAAATCATCCCCTTCTGGTGCTTCTAAAACTTCACCTTCAAATGAGCTTCCTTTCAGTTTAGCGAGCCTGTTCCAAAATTCTTGATTTACAGTTTCTCTTGATACTGTTCCGTCTTTAGACAAGGTCTCATTAGTTTGAGTTTCATTCTTTTTCTCTGTAGGAGTTTGACATGCAAAAAGGCTTAAGGCCACACAAGTAACTAGTAGATATTTCATATTTTTTTGTTTAAAAGTAAAGATTTAATTCTATAAAAAAGCTACTTACCGATGAAAGTAGCTTTTCAAAAGAAGATTCAAGAAGTTATGCTTTAGGATTTAAGATGTTCTCAATTCTTTCCACGCCATCTTCAAGGTGATACCTTGTCATCGTATCTCTAGTTCTACTAATGGCTCTTCTCATGTCTCTTTGTAAAGTTTTTAATTCAGCTCTAACCAAAGGTCTAATATCACTAGTCTCTACATCGATATTGCTTCGGCTTGAATATCTTCTGTATTGAGCTGAAAGGCTTGGCTGTTTCTCTGTCATCAAATGATGCATTCTAGAGATATAAGCTCTTTGTAAATTTCTTCTAATTCTAGAAATCTCCTGTCCTGTTCTTAATTCACTAAATAGACCCGTTCTTAAATCTTGCATCATTTCTACGAGAGTATAAGCATCTTCATTAATTTCTTCATTCTCCATCATTCTAGCCATTCTACCAAAGTCTAAAACATTGTTCAAGGTTCTTTCTTGGTAGGATTTCATTTTTTCCAAATAACCATCAAACTGAATTTTATTGAAAATATCTGAGTCTAACAACCATTCTGGCGTAGAGAACAATTGTTCTTGAAGAAACGTCATTGCTCGTACTTGCTTGTCTCTAGGCGTATGTTCATACACAGCTCCCTCTTGCTCGTAGGTTTTGTAGTTTTCATAAATTCCACCAATATTGGCGGCAACATGACCCATATATCTATTAAATTGCCCAAAGACTTGATCATAAAGATCACTTAGGTCTTCATAGTTTTTACCATCTTCTGCTGTCCACTCTATTAGATTTGGAACAATTCGCTTTAAGTTTTCAATACCATAAGCACTTGCCTTCATAGAGTCATCACCAAGGTCTTCAGTTTGGGAGCTAGGATCAATAACGCCTCCAGATTGTTGTCTTCCAAATCTATAGATGGGATCATCTGCTTTTTCAAGAATCCATTGGTTCAAAATTTCTTTTTCCTCTTCTGGGGTTTTGTCCAAAATAGGTTTGTAACCCCAAGCAATAGAGTATTTATCATAAGGTCCAACATTCGGCATTAAAGACACATCACCATCACCCGGTTGTGCGATGTAATTGAACCTTGCATAATCCATAATGGACGGCGCTGTTCCATATTTTTTGGTGAATTCTGGATCTCTTAAATCTTCTACACTATAGGCAGAACTGCTTCCCATATTATGAGGTAGGCCCAACGTATGCCCTACTTCATGAGAGGACACAAAGCGTATTAAACGGCCCATCACCTCATCTTTAAACTCAACTCCCCTAGCCTCTGGGTTGATGGCAGCAGTTTGAACAAAAAACCAGTTACGTAATAAAGTCATAACGTTATGGTACCAATTGATGTCTGATTCAAGAATTTCTCCAGAACGTGGGTCACTTACGTGAGGTCCATTGGCGTTGGGAATTGGTGAGGCTAAGTACCTTACTACAGAATACCTTACATCCTCAGGACTCCAGTCTGGGTCTTCTTCTACACTAGGAGGGTCTTTGGCAATAATTGCATTCTTGAACCCTGCAGCTTCAAAAGCTACTTGCCAGTCTTCAATTCCTTGTTTGATGTATGTTCTCCACTTTTCTGGCGTGGCACGGTCAATATAATATACAATTTGTTTCTTAGGCTCAACCAATTCGCCGTTTTTAAACTTTTCAATATCCTCATCTTTTACTTCAAGGCG
Organism: Psychroflexus sp.; assembly: GCA_003565575.1. GTDB lineage: Bacteria > Bacteroidota > Bacteroidia > Flavobacteriales > Flavobacteriaceae > Psychroflexus. Next base: position 6,326 of record PXBV01000269.1, read on the forward strand.
ATATCTGTCTAAGTACCTTACCGTTTCAGATTTTTGATTATCTAAACCGTAATCGGTTTGTCGACTGGTGAACCAACCTACGCGCTGATCAAAATAACGTCTTCTCATGGGTACTTTTGGCAAAAGAACCATAGAATTACTGAATTTTAAAGAAATAGACCCAGTGCTAGAATTGGAAGGAGGTTCTGCAGCATTATAAGTCTTAACGTGTCTTATTTCGATATTTTCAGGATAACTGCGTATGGTATCAATATATGATCGACTATCATCTAGACGAGAAATTTTATAAGGCTTACGTCTACGACCTTGAAGCCCTATGGCCTCTACATCTTTTTGAAATAAATCTGTAACCTGTATAACGGTATTGTTATGGATAGAATCTTTCTTGTAAGCTTTGACATCAAAAGAGTACAAAATAGGTTCAAAATTTGAATTCACTACGGCTTCATAAATAGGAAGAGAATCTGCAGCACCTATAGCATGGGAAACTACTCTAAGGTGAACTTTATCACCTTTGCGCTGCCAACGCAGCACTTGTTCATTTTGCTTGCCACCACCAAAACCAATGCCTTGAGCAGTTTGAGCAATTCGTGTGACCATCAGCATTTCTCTATTGAAAAGCGAGTCTGGAATTTCAAAGAAATAATCTTGGTCTACTTGATGAACCGTGAATAGACCTTCATCTGACTTGGCTTTTCCAGTAATCACTTTGTTGTACGGCTTTACTCCATTTTTGGATTCCTTTTTTGGTGTATTGGAAACCGATTTATCTTCTTTTTTACTCTGAAGTATGGAACATGAAGACATAGAAACCACAATCCCTGCTACAAAGGTGTAGTAAAATAATTTTTTCAACATAATTAATTTTTTGATTTAATCAATTGAAAGCTTTCAATTGAAACTAAAGATAAGACCAGCAAAATTATAAATAGTTAAATTTTGAATATAAAAAAGCCCTGTTTCTACAGAGCTTTTCTGATATTAAATAAGGATTGTAATTAATGTGGTAATTTATGCCTCACAACTCCATATAAGAATGTTCCCACTAAAGCGCCAAAAATTACTAACAATATAGATCCAAATCCAGCTCCAGCAAGGACATACATAGGCCCTGGACAAGCTCCAGCAAGTGCCCATCCTAAGCCAAAAAGAATACCGCCGACTAAATAGCGAGGCACGCTCATAGCTTTAGGTTTAAGTTGCATTTCTTGCCCCCCAAGTGCTTTTAATTTTTTGCGTTTAATAATTTGTACACCTATAACGCCTATAGCTAAAGCAGAACCAATGATGCCATACATATGGAAAGCTCCAAACTCAAACATTTCATAAATTCTAAACCATGATGCTGCTTCAGATTTATACATTACAATTCCAAAAAACACACCTATAACTAAGTAAACTAGAGTTTTCATATTTAAAAAATTAAGGGATAAATAAAATTAATCATGACTAAGCCTCCAATAAAGAAGCCTATCACAGCTATTAAAGAGGGTAGTTGAAGATTACTCAAACCAGAAATGGCGTGCCCTGATGTACAACCTCCAGCATATCTAGCACCAAATCCTACAAAGAAGCCACCTATCAATAGAATTGCTAAAATTTTGGGATCGCTAAGGCTCTCTGTGCCAAAAATTTCAGTGGGTAAATAAGCATCACCAGTACTTGTAATCCCGTAAGTTTCAAGTTTTGTTGCGATTTCTGGATTGATTTCAACGGTATTATCAGACAAATAATTAGCTGACAGAAACCCTCCGATAATAGCTCCAAGAACAACTATCAAGTTCCAACGTTCTTTTTTCCAATCAAATTTAAAAAAGTCTGATGCTTTGCCAGCACCACCAATTGAACAAGCAGTTCTAAGGTTGGAAGACATGCCAAACTGCTTTCCAACAAAAAGCAAAACGAACATCACTAACGCAATAAGTGGCCCAGAAACGTACCAAGGCCAAGGATCTTTAATCCATTCCATAAATAAAAATTTTATTGCAAAGTAAACCATTATATCCAAATTGAATTGTAACAATAGTTACTCATTTAGTTTGGTTAAATTTGAATTAATCTAGTTCTAGAACTCTTTAAAAAGCCTAATTTTATAAAAAAATTACAATGAAACTTAAATATATAACTTCAATAATTCTCTGCTTTGGGTTTTGGTTAACCGCAAATGCTCAACAAGAATATTATGAATATGGGTTTAAAGGTGGCGTTAATTTATCTACCATAACAGGTGATGTGTCTTCTGGTTATGAAACTAGAACATCCATGAATATTGGCGGTTATGGGCTTTACAAAATCCTTCCAAAATTAGGCATTCAAGCAGAACTTTTATATTCTGAACAAGGCTTTACTGATAGATTTGAAACTACAGAATTAAATGAGGATGGGATGGAAATAGATGAAATTAAAAGCCTTACAAGAATGCAGTACATCAATGTACCTATCCTAGTGAGTTATAACCTTATTGAAGCTTTGTGGATAGAAGGCGGGTTTCAATTGGGCTATCTTGTCAATGCGGAAGAAGAGCGTGAAGAACGTTTTATTAATGAAGCTCAACAACTTGTTAGCGAAACTCAAAGCATCGGACAGACCAACCGCTATGAACGCTTTGATTACGGACTCACTGGTGGTCTAAGATATAAACTGAGTCAAAACTTTATGGTGCAAGCAAGATATACTCAGAGTCTAAACGATATAGACAAAGAACTGGGAGGAAGCCAATACAACAGTTTGTTTAGCTTTTCAGTGGGTTTTGTGTTTTAACAGAAATAATTCTTTTGTTTAAATCTTTGATTCATAAAGGTTTATTTATTTTCTAAAGTCAACAAAAAATTATCCATTGTAGTATAGATCGTATTCAATTCCTTTTCAGTAATGACATAAGGAGGCAAGATATAGATGGTTTTTCCTAAAGGCCTAAGAAAGACACCATTCTTCATAAAATAACTAAAAATCTTATCCCTTGCGCTCCCGTAACGTTCCATTTCAATATCCAAATCCATGGCCAAAATCACCCCTATTTGTCTCACCTCTTTAATCAAGTGATGCTTTCGAATTTTATCGGCAAACATTTGATTAAGACTCATAATATTCTTTATAGACTCTTGAATTTCCTGAGATTGAAGTAGTTCTATTCCCGCAATTGCTGCAGCACACGCTAAGGGATTCCCAGTATACGTATGTCCATGAAAAAGACCTTTGGACACCTCATCAGCATAAAAAGCCTTGTAAATTTTTTTGGTACAACTTGTAATTCCCATGCCAACCATTCCAGCAGAAAGGGCTTTACTCAAGCACATCACATCTGGCTGTTCTGAAAAATAATCTGAAGCAAAATGCTTACCTGTTTTCCCAAAACCTGTCATGACCTCATCGGCAATGCAAATCACATCGTTTGCTTTACAAATTTTTAAAATGTCGTTCAATCCTTTTAGGTCATAAGTTTGCATGGCTGCCGCTCCTTGTACCAAAGGTTCATAAATAAAACCAGCAATAGAATGTTCTTCCAAAATCGATTTCAACTGGGCGATAACTTCCTCATTATTGGTGCCGTCGGGTTTTGAAAGTCTCACTACTTTTATAAAATGATCCTCAAAAGCACCATTATACACCGATAATCCAGACACGGACATCGCTCCAAAGGTATCGCCATGAAAGCCATCTTGCAGCGAAAGCATCACTTTTCTATCATTTCCAAGGTTATGATGGTACTGCAAAGCCATTTTAATACCGATTTCGGTCGCCGTAGAACCATTATCATTAAAGAACAATTTGTCTTGATTCTTCGGCAAAATCTCCATCAGTTTTTCAGACAACTCCACCGCAGGCTCGTGAGTAAACCCACTAAAAACCACTTGGTCCAGCGTCTCCAGCTGCGCTTTTACCTTTTTGATGATATGTGGATGGCAATGCCCATACATACTGGTGTACCAAGACGCAATGGCATCAATATAGGTTTTGCCAGACTCATCCTTAAGTATAGCTCCTTTAGCCGACTTGATAGCCAAAAGCTC
>PXBV01000283.1 GCA_003565575.1 Psychroflexus sp.
GTGCCAATGCTGGTACGGTTATAAATGAAAATGACCCTAGCAGTGCTCAACAATTATTGGCCTATTACAACCGAGACCAATATCCTGAGACGCATTTGTTTTATGGACCCCAATTCACAGAGCTTTTTGCTGGCTTAGACCCAGATAATCCTTACTTAGATGAAGACCCCATCTATGAGAAGGATGAAGAAAACGGCAAATACGTTATTATCAATGATTATAAAAATGCAAAGCAAAATACGCATGCAGCTCACAAAACTTTTTTACCAAGAATGTGGAGCTCTCAGCATGCCTCCAATTATATGAGGTTTACTGGCCCTTTAGAATTTTCCATAAAGCCAGAATATAGAAGTGAACAAGAATTAGTAGCCTTGGTAGACAAGTTTAGACAGGATTACGTTGAAGGGGAAATTACATCAGACAACTATATTAACTTTTTGAAACGCTTCAATCAATACCTGGATGTCCAAAAACCATCAACGGCATCAAATTTTCATTATCTGTTTGAATTTCAGATGGGCTATATGTACTGGAGGTACTTTATGTGGAATTTTGCTGGCAGACAGAATGACAACCAAGGAAAGTATACAAGCTTTGACGGCAACTGGCTTTCTGGAATTGATTTTATTGATGAAAACCGACTAGGTAGCCAGAAAAACCTACCATCTGACTTGGCAGATAATAAAGCAAGAAACACCTATTATTTCTTGCCTCTCATTTTGGGACTCATCGGTTTGTTTTTTCACGCCTCAAAAGACATGAAACGCTTTTGGGTACTCACCGTGTTTTTTCTATTTACAGGTATTGCTCTAAAGATTTACCTAAATGAACGATCTTTTGAACCTAGAGAGCGAGACTATGCGCTTGTTGGCTCATTTTATGTATTTGCCATGTGGATTGGCATTGGAGTTTATGCTTTGTTCCATTATTTAAAAAGCTACATCACACCAAAAATTGCTGCGCCATTAGTAGGAATTGTCTGCTTGTTTGCAGTACCCATACTTATGGCTTCAGAAAATTGGGATGACCATGACCGCTCCAATAAATACACTACTCTAGCCATGGCAAAAAAGTATTTAGACTCTGTGGATCAAGATGCTATCCTGTTTACTATTGGAGATAACGACACTTTTGCTTTATGGTACGCTCAAGAGATTGAAGGCTACAGAACAGACGTGAGAACCATCAATACTAGTTTATTTGCCACAGATTGGTATATTGACCAAATGAGACGTAAAGCTTATGAAAGTGAACCGATCAAAACCACATTGGTGCATAATGACTATAAATATGGAACCAACGACGCTGTATGGTTTCAAAAAGACCCTAGACTGGGGGATACACTCTCTATCAAGCAATTTATACAATACATCAAAAGTGATAACGAAACCACCAAAGCGGAGTTGCAAAGCGGACAGGTTATAAATACATTTCCTACTAAGACCATAAAAGTTCCTGTTGACAAAGAAAAGGTGCTTCAAAATGGAATTGTAAGCCCCAAAGATGCAGATAAGATTGAACCCTACCTGATTATTGAGCTTGAAGATAACTTGATCTATAAGCCCAACTTAATGATGTTAGACTTACTTGCTAATAATGATTGGGAAAGACCTATTTACTTTACAGGAGGTAGCTTTAGAGATGAGGATTATCTCTGGATGAAAGATTACCTTCAACTTGAAGGTGTCACTTACAAGCTTGTACCTATCAAAACACCGGTAGATCCTCAAAACCCTTTTGATATGGGCAGGATAGACGAAGATAAAATGTACGATATTGCTATGAATTGGTACTGGGGAAATAGCGGCAGTGACAACATTTACCATGATCCAGAAACGCGCAAAAATGCAATTACATATAGAAGTAATTTAGCAAGACTTGCTGATAAATTAATTAAAGAAGGAAAATTAAGCAAAGCTGAAGATATTTTGGATCTAGCCATGGAAAACATTCCTGTGAAGCATTACCAATATTACCAATTGGTTGAACCTTTTATCACTGGATATTACCAAATAGACCAACCTGAAAAAGCTAGAGAAATCTGGGAAGAAGTTGCCGTGAATTACCAGGAGTGGCTCACCTATCTCTCTGGAATGTCTTTTGAAGATCAAGTGGATCATGCTGAGAAAATCTTTACCGAAATAGAAAAATACAGAAGCTTGGTTGATATTTTAATCATTTACCAAGACACAGATATGGTAAAAGAGAAAGCTGCTGAATTTAATTCCTATTTAGAAAAATTTAGCCACTTTTATGAAGATTCTGAAGTTGAAGATCTAGACCAGGACTTATTGAAAGAGCTTGATGAAGATAACATCAACGCTCTTGACAAAGAGGAAAATGAAAATCTGCTGCAACCCGAACAAGTTCCAAATTCTTGATCGGTTCTTATGCTAATACGTTTTTAAAAAGACTATTTCCCTGTCGGGTTTGGGAAATACCGTCTTTTAATAAAGAAATGTATCTCACTTTTGATGATGGCCCTATTCCAGAGGTAACCCCTTGGATTTTGGATATTTTAAAACGTTATAACGCCAAGGCAACTTTTTTTTGTATAGGAGATAACATCAAAAAATATCCTAAACTTTTTAAGCAAATTAGTATAGAAGGCCATGCTATTGGTAATCATACATTTTATCATAGCAATGGCTGGAAAACTTCAAATCAAAAGTACTTTTCTGATTTTGAACTTTGCAATACTGAGATTGAAAAGCATAGCTTAACGTCAAACCTCTTCCGGCCTCCTTATGGCAAATGCACCTCCAAACAAGCTAAATGGATTATGAAACAGAATCAACGCCTGATTATGTGGAGCATCATCAGTAAGGATTATGATGCTAAGCTTAGCAAAGAGCAATGTTTTGAAAGAATTCAAGCTAAGGCAAAACCAGGAAGTATTATTGTATTTCATGATAGCTTGAAGGCTGAAGTTAACGTGAAATATGCCTTAGAGAAGACATTGGAGGAGTTTTCTGACTATGAGTTTAAGCGCATTGAGCTTTGAAGATTGTATGTCATTTTGGACGAAGTGAGGTTCTTTCCTCAACAAAGCTAAAAAGCTGCTCTGCATTTACTACAAAAACGCGTATAACTTACTGGAGCTACAATGCAACGGAATCTGGCTTAGGGATTGCAGTGGAAATCCTGCAACCCCCCCAAGCTTGGGGGGTGAAGCATTGAAACGGAAAGCCCGCCCTCTCCCCAATGCCTTGGGGAGAGGGAAGCCCCACATTTTTATGAAATACTTTATTTGGTCGTGGTTATAACAGCTTCACAAAAAGGCCATCATCAGTTTTTTCTACTGTTGCCAGGTCTTTTACTCTTAAGCCTTTGATGGCTTTATCCCATTTTTTGTTGCTGAGCTCGGAACCTGTTTTGATGGTTTCCAAGGCTTGTGGAGACTCCTTTTTGAGCATTTCCAAAACTAACTTTTCCTCTTCGGTGAGCTCTACTTTTTTCTTTTCTGGACGCATCTGCGGGAAGAATAAGACTTCCTGGATGGAAGGATTATCGGTTAAAAACATGATTAATCTGTCCATACCAATACCTAGGCCTGAGGTAGGTGGCATGCCGTATTCTAGAGCTCTTAGAAAATCATAATCGATAAACTCGGTCGCCTCGTCATCTCCCTTTTTGGAGAGCTTTAGCTGGTCTTCAAAACGTGCACGTTGGTCTATAGGGTCGTTCAATTCTGAGTAGGCATTGGCAATTTCCTTACCACACACCATCAATTCAAAACGCTCTGTCAAGTCTGGATTTTCTCTGTGTTCTTTACAGAGTGGGCTCATTTCCTTTGGGTAATCAATAATAAAGGTAGGTTCTATAAAATTAGCCTCACATTTTTCGCCAAAAATCTCATCAATCAGTTTGCCTTTTCCCATGGTTTCATCCACCTCCAAGCCCATCTCAAGAGCCGCTTTTCTTAGCTCAGCTTCAGACTTGCCTGTGATATCAAATCCAGTGTATTGGATGATGGCATCGGTCATGGTTACTCGCTTGTAAGGCGCTTTAAAATCTACGTGATGCTCTTTAAATTTAGCTTTGGTGGTACCGTTTACTTTTATAGCGCAATGCTCTAGCAAGTTTTCTGTAAACTCCATCATCCAGTTGTAATCTTTGTAAGAGACGTAGATTTCCATAGCGGTGAACTCTGGGTTGTGGGTTCTGTCCATACCTTCGTTACGGAAGTTTTTGGAAAACTCATATACGCCGTCAAAGCCTCCTACAATGAGGCGTTTGAGGTATAACTCGTTGGCAATTCTTAAGTATAGCGGAATATCTAATGCGTTGTGATGGGTAATGAATGGGCGCGCTGCTGCTCCTCCGGGAATGGATTGTAGTATTGGGGTTTCTACTTCCATATAGCCTTGGGCGTTAAAAAAATCTCGCATTGCCGTGAATAAGGCAGAACGCTTTTGAAAAATTGTTTTCACTTCTGGATTCACGGCCAAGTCGGCATAGCGTTGCCTGTACCGTTGCTCTGGGTCATGAAAGCCATCATACTCCTTGCCTTCTCTATCTTTTTTTGGCAGTGGAAGGGGTTTTAAGGCTTTGGACAATAGCTTAAAGTCTAAAACTTTGATGGTTTTCTCGCCCACCATGGTGGTAAACAATTGACCTTCTATGCCTATAAAATCTCCAATATCTAATAGTTTTTTATATACATCATTGTACAAGGTCTTGTCTTCTCCTGTACAAATTTCATCTCTATTGAAATAGACTTGTATGCGTCCTTCTCCGTCTTGTAGTTCAGCAAAAGAGGCTTTGCCTTGAATTCTTCTAGAGACCAAACGGCCTGCAACTACCACTTTTTTTCCTTCTTCAAACTGTTCCTTTACCTGCTTGGACGTATGCGTGTAGTCAAATTGTGCTGCTGGATAAGGGTCGATGCCCATTTTCCTAAGAGAAGCTAGCTTTTCTCGCCTTACGTGTTCTTGTTCTGATAATTGCATGAGTCTATAATTTTATAAAGGCGCAAAGATAAAGACATTCCTACAATTTCTTTTATAATCCTTTAATTATAGGTATAAGATTTTAAGTAAGTTGATGTATGCTGAATTTAATATAGATAGTGTGTTTAATTCTACAATTTAATATCATTTTCCATTTGAAATTATCACAATAACCAAAATATCTTCTGGCTTTGTCCTGTTTCTGCAACGTCCCTTAAAAGTAAGGGTGCAAACTTAATTTATATGAGCGTTCTGAAAATTAAAAAGGATCAAGACGTGAGCGAAAGCTCTAAAATTGGATAGCTTTCTAATATGCGCTGTATATAAAAATTTGTAGAACTTAAGGATTTAAACTAAATTGAGGATTTAACAAATTAAGGGTTGATGTTTCATTTACGTTGATACTTGAGTTTATAATTTTTGAAGGTATCATGAACTATTTGAGCAAGAAAAAAAGTGACACTTGAATTAACAAATGCCACTTTAAATGTTTTCACAACGGAATAATCCTTATTGTGAATTGCTTCAAAATTGTGAAACAAATATAGATAAATAGAATTAAAACTAACATACTATGAAAAGAATTTTAGGATTGGATTTAGGGACAAACTCGATTGGGTGGTCGCTGATTGAACAGGATTTTGAGAAAAAAGAAGGAAAGATAAATGACTTGGGGGTAAGAATTATACCTATGAGTGCAGATGTTTTGGGAAAATTTGATGCAGGTCAATCCATATCACAAACAGCTGAAAGAACAAGTTATCGTGGTGTAAGACGCTTGTACCAACGTGATAATTTACGAAGAGAGCGTTTGCATCGTGTTTTGAATATACTTGGTTTTTTGCCAGAACATTATGCCGAAAACATAGATTTTGAAAAACGCTTAGGTCAATTTATAGAAGAAAAAGAGGTAAAACTCAATTATAAACCAATGGCAGATGGTAAATACGAGTTTATTTTTAAATCTTCCTTTAATGAAATGGTCGAGGAATTTAAAAAAGCTCAACCTGACTTGTTTTATATAAAGTCTAGCGGAAAAGAAACAAAAATACCGTACGACTGGACACTATATTATTTACGTAAAAAAGCGCTTTCCCAACCATTAACAAAACAAGAGCTCGCTTGGGTTATTTTAAATTTTAATCAAAAGCGAGGATATTATCAGCTAAGGGGCGAAGAAATTGATGATGATAAAGACAAACAATTTATACAGCTTAAAGTAAAAGAAGTTATTGACTCTGGAAAAAATGTTAAAGGCAAACCTTTATACGATGTGATTTTTCAAAATGGTTGGATATACGATAAACAAGTTGTCAAAACCGAAGATTGGATAGATAGAACAAAAGAATTTATTGTTACAACTAAAACTTTGAAAAATGGTGATATTAAAAGAACTTATAAAGCAGTAGATTCTGAACAAGATTGGGCTGCCATAAAAGCCAAAACTGAACAAGATATTGAGCGTTCTAACAAAACTGTTGGCGAATTTATTTATGAAACTATACTTGAAAAACCTACCCAAAAAATAAGAGGAAAACTTATAAAAACTATTGAGCGTAAGTTTTATAAAGATGAATTTAAAAAAATACTTACTAAACAAATAGAACTACAACCAAATTTATTCCAAGAAGAACTAAACAAAGCTTGTATAGAAGAGCTCTATCCTAGAAATGAAGCTCATCAAAATGTTTTAAAAAATAAAGACTTTCTATACTTATTTATGGACGATATTATTTTTTACCAACGTCCGCTTAAAAGTCAAAAGTCTAATATTTCTGGTTGTCAGTTAGAAACAAGAACTTATTACAAATTAAATAAGGAAACCGATAAAAAAGAAAAAGTAACTCTAGCAATAAAGGCTATTCCCAAATCACACCCTTTATTTCAAGAGTTTAGAATTTGGCAATGGTTGCAAAACTTAAAAATCTATAATAAGATAGATACCAAAAAGGGAGAATTGCTAGATGTAACCGAGCAACTAATACAAAATGAAGATGATTGGGTTAATTTATTCGACTTTTTACATTCTAAAAAAGAGCTGGAACAAAAGCAATTCATTAAGTATTTTATTGATAAAAAGCGTATCGAAAAATCAAAAATAGACCATTATCGATGGAATTATGTTGAAGATAAAAAATATCCTTTTGCTGAAACCAGAGCGCAATTTATTTCTAGATTAAATAAAGTGGATGGAATTAATGATATCGACATTTTTTTAGATGAAAAAACACAACTCGGCAATAAAGATAACAGCCTTTATCTAACCAGAACAGAGCAATTGTGGCATATTATATATTCAGTTACTGATATAAATGAATACAAATCCGCTTTAGAAAAGTTCGCCATAAAACACCATTTAGACGAAGAATCTTTTGTAGCTAATTTTATCAAATTTCCGCCTTTTAAAAGCGATTACGGTAGTTACTCTAAAAAAGCCTTAAACAAATTACTCCCTATAATGCGAAGAGGAAAATACTGGAACGAAAATAATATTTCAGATAAAGTTAAACGACGTATTTCTGAAATTATGGAACGTGTAAACACACTGAATTTAAAAGAAGATTTTACGAAGAAAGAACATGCTGAAGCTTTGGAAAAAGTAAGTGATGATGATGTAAAAAAGCAACTCATCAAAAGTTTCATTCCGTTTAAAGATAAAAATTCATTAATGGGCTTGAATACCTACCAAGCTACCTATTTAGTATATGGTAGACATTCAGAAATTGGTGATATCCAAAATTGGAAATCACCTGATGATATAGGTAATTATCTTAAAAATTTTAAACAACATTCGCTTCGCAACCCTATTGTAGAGCAAGTGGTTACTGAAACTTTACGTATAGTTCGAGATATTTGGGAACATCACGGCGCAAGTAAACCTGATTTTTTTAGTGAAATTCACGTAGAGTTAGGTCGTCAAATGAAAAACCCATCAGGAAAACGGGAGCAAATTTCTAAACGAAATACCGAAAACGAAAATACCAATCACCGTATAAGAGAAGTGTTAAAAGAACTAATGAATGATTCTTCTGTAAAAGGTGATGTGCGAGATTATTCACCAAGTCAACAAGACTTATTAAAAATCTATGAAGAAGGTGTATATCAAAACCCAAAAGTAGATTATTCAAAAGTTAGTGAAGATGAAATCACAAAAATTAGACGTAGCAATAGTCCAACTCAAAAAGAAATACAGCGTTATTGTTTATGGCTAGAGCAAGGCTATATTTCACCATATACAGGCAAGCCCATTCCATTATCAAAATTATTCACTCACGAATATCAAATAGAGCATATTATCCCACAATCAAGGTATTTTGATAACTCATTAACTAATAAAATTATTTGTGAAAGTTCTGTAAATGAAGATAAGGACAACAAAACAGCATATGAGTATTTAAAAAACAAAGGGGGAAACGTCATCAATGGTCATCAACTATTAGGACTTTTAGAATATGAAGCCCACGTAAATAAATACTTCAAAAACAACCGCCAAAAGCTTAAAAACTTATTGAGTGAGGATATTCCTGAAGGATTTATCAATAGACAAATGAACGATAGTCGCTATATCAGTAAATTGGTAAAAGGTTTGTTAAGCAATATTGTACGTGAAGAAGGCGAACAAGAAGCCACTTCAAAAAACCTGATACCAGTGACGGGCGCTGTAACCTCAAAACTCAAAAATGATTGGGGCTTAAATGACAAATGGAACGAAATTATCTTACCAAGATTTGAACGCTTAAACCAATTAACACAAACCAATGATTTTACAGCAACCAACACCAATGGCAATACTATTCCTACTGTGCCAGATGAATTACTAAAAGGCTTTAATAAAAAACGTATAGATCATCGACATCACGCGCTAGATGCTTTGATTGTTGCTTGTTGTACACGAAATCACAGTCATTATTTAAGTGCTCTTAATGCAGAAAAGAAAAATTATGGGTTGAGAGATAAATTATTGATTAAAAATGTAAAAGGCGATTATACCAAAACTTTCCAAATGCCTTGGCAAGGTTTCACGTCCGAGGCTAAAAATCAACTTGAAAAAACGGTGATTAGTTTTAAGCAAAACTTGCGTGTCATCAATAAAGCCAACAACAAATTCTGGTCCTACAAAGATGAAAATGGCAATTTGAATCTAGACAAACACGGCAAACCCGTTAAAAAACTACGTAAACAATCAAAAGGTGATAATTGGGCAGTAAGACAACCACTACACGAAGAAACTATATCTGGCATGGTTGAACTTCCTTGGGTAAAATCTGAAAAAGGAAAATTTACTTACGCTACAAGAAAATCTTTGGATAAATCATTTAACCTTAAAAAGATTGAAAGAATAACTGATACTGGTATTCAAAAAATACTTACCAATTACTTAACACAAGAAAAGTTTAAGGAAGTCGATAAAAAAGGTAATGTAATATATAACAGCGAAGTTGCATTTTCTCAAGAAGGTTTAGAAGATTTAAACTCAAATATTAAACAATTTAATAACGGAAAACCTCATAAGCCAATTTATAAAGTCCGTCTTTTCGAAAAAGGAAGTGGTCGATTTGCCTTAGGTCATAAAGGCATTAATTCAAAGAAATATGCTCAAGGTTCGCCTAATTTGTATTTCAACATTTACGAAAATGAAGATGGACAATATTATGAAACAGTTCCATTAGACAAGGTAATTGTTCATCAAAAAGATGCTGCAAAACTTCCTAAAGAAAGTAGAACTTCTGCTCCTATTTCAAACATAGCAACTAATAGAGGTAAAGAAGTTTCTGTAGATTATAAAATGACACTATCGCCATTAGACCTTGTTTATATTCCAACCGAAGATGAGCTAGATATCATCAATACAATTGATTTTAGTAATCTGAGCAAAAGCCAATTACAAAGAGTTTATAATGTTAATGACTTTTCTGGCGTAACCTGTTATTTCACACCTAATTCATTGTCAAAATCTATATGTCCAAAAGAAGTTGATATGAAATTCGATGAGAAGAAGCAGAAAACCACAGGTTCTTTTGATTCAAAAACAGCAAGTTTTGAAGGAATAAGTATAAAAGAAAGATGTATTAAACTCAAAGTTGATCGCTTAGGTAATATTAAAAAAATCATCAAATAACCCATGAAAAAATTCCGCAACACCTACCGTATTCCCTCAGCCCGATTACCGGGTTGGGATTACCGCAATGCCGGGGCGTATTTTATCACGATTTGTACACATAATCGCGAACATTTTTTTGGGGAATGTAAACAGGGAATAATGAAATTATCCACAGCCGGTATGATTGCCCAGGGGTGTTGGTATCAA
>PXBV01000393.1 GCA_003565575.1 Psychroflexus sp.
AAGCCGATGTATCCCTTAAAGAAAAATCAAATGCTTTACAATGAAAAAGCTTATGTCTTTCTTCAAAACCTTAAATCAATGCTGGCCTATTCTGCAGTGATAGAGGAGAAGCAGTTTGAAATGCAGTCTCAATCTTTAAGAACTCCAAACAATGAAAGCCTCAAAGTGGAGTATTCTCGATTTCAAAACGTGGAAAATAAAAAGTTTCCTAGTAAACTTATGTTAACGGCTGAAAAAGGCAGCGAAGCGATTTTTATTGATATTGACTACCGCTCTGTTGTTTTTGATGAAAAGTTAAGTTTTCCGTTTTCTGTTCCTAGTAATTATGAACGTTTAGAGTTTTAATGAAACAGTATTCATACATACTATTTTTGGTTTTGCTTTTTACAAGCTTTAGCGCTTTTACTCAAACTAGAGAAGAGCTTGAGGCAAAACGTCAAGCTATTCAAAAGGAAATAGAGGAAATAAATAGCATTATTAGAACTACTGAAACCAAAGGACGCTCTGCGCTGAGTGAATACCATGATTTAGAAAAAAAAATAGCGGTGACAGAGCGGCTTATTCAGGTAAATAATCAAGAAGCTAATTTGCTCACGCGAGAAATCAATGTAAATGCTAATAAAATAGATCGGCTTAGAAAAGAGCTAGAACAGTTAAAAGCAGACTACGAGCGGATGATTCAAAATTCCTACAAGAGCAAATCGGATAAAAGCAGAATTATGTTTTTGTTTTCTTCAGAATCTTTTCTGCAAGCCTATAAGAGGATTCAGTACATGAAGCAGTTTGCTCAGTATAGAAAAAAGCAGGGAGAAGAAGTGATGAAGCAAACTAAAGAGCTCCAGGAGTTGAACACAACTTTGTTTCAACAACGAAGGGATCAAGAAAAAATTCTAGCAGATAACCGGAATACAAGGTCTAAACTTGTAAGGGATAAATCCAATCTGAATCAATTATTAGCGAGTATCAACAAAGAGAAGCAAAAGTACGCCAAGGAACTGAAAGAAAAGCAGAAAGAAGCAGATAGGATTGATAGGGAGATAGACCGTTTAATAAAAGAAGCCATAGCAAGTGAAAACAAAAAACAAGGTTCTACTGCAAAATCGAGTTTCAAGCTTACGCCTGAGGCTGCTGCACTTGCAAAAGATTTTGCCCAAAACAAAGGGAAGCTGCCCTGGCCTGTAAAGTCTGGAGAGGTGTCTATGCGTTTTGGCGAGCGCCCACATCCCATTGTGAAAACCATAAAGGTCATGAGTAATGGTGTGCGGATAGATACAGAAAAGGATGGAAAAGCTAGAGCTATTTTTGATGGAGAAGTAAGTCAAGTGAGTAAAATTCCAGGTGCAAATGTGGTAGTTATGGTTAGACACGGAGATTACCTCTCTGTGTACAATAATTTGCAAAAAGTGTTTGTAAAGGCAGGAGATAAAGTGACTAGAGGTCAGGATTTGGGTGAGGTTGGAATCAATTCATCATCTGGTAAGACCACGCTTATTTTTCAATTATTTAAAAATACAACCAAGCTCAATCCTGAGCAGTGGATTTATAGATTATAATTCAAAATTAAATAAAAAGGCTATCATAAGCTTATCGTAAATCCCTGATTTTTAACCTTGCATTAACAACACAAAAAGGATTTAATTTTCAATTTGCATCCTATTATAATAATAGGTTATAACATTATAAGATTATAGATATGGAACAAGACCAAACCAATATAGACATTGCATCTATTAATGAAAAAATAGAAAGAGAGAGCGCTTTTGTAGACCTTCTTACCAATGAGATGAACAAGGTAATTGTAGGTCAGAAACATATGGTAGAGCGTTTGCTTATCGGGCTTTTGGGTCAAGGACATATTTTGTTAGAAGGGGTTCCCGGTTTAGCTAAAACCTTAGCCATTAATACGCTTGCTAAAGCAGTGCAAGGTAGCTTTAGTCGTATTCAGTTTACACCAGATTTATTACCAGCAGATGTTGTAGGTACTATGATTTACAACATGAAAGAGAATAGCTTCAATATCAAGAAAGGGCCTATATTTGCCAACTTTGTTTTGACAGATGAGATCAACCGTGCCCCGGCTAAAGTCCAATCTGCTTTGCTGGAAGCCATGCAGGAAAAGCAAGTTACCATTGGCGATGAAACCTTTGTTCTTGATAAGCCGTTCTTAGTAATGGCGACCCAAAACCCAGTAGAGCAAGAAGGGACCTATCCATTGCCAGAAGCCCAAGTGGATAGATTTATGCTCAAAACCGTCATCGATTATCCAAATATTAAAGATGAGCAATTGGTGATGAGATCCAACTTGAATAATAGTTTTGGCAAAGTGAATCCTGTTATTTCTACAGAACAAATATTGAAAGCTCAAGCTGCCGTGAGAGAAGTATATATGGATGAAAAGATAGAAAAATATATACTCGACATCATATTTGCCACGCGTTACCCAGAAAAATACAAATTAGCAGATATCAAACCGCTCATCAGTTTTGGAGCTTCACCAAGGGGAAGTATTAACCTTGCAGTTGCTGCTAAATGTTACGCTTTTATCAAGAGGAGGGGTTATGTTATTCCTGAAGATGTGAGAGCTGTGGTGTATGATGTGTTAAGACACAGAGTTGGAATTACCTATGAAGCTGAAGCAGAAAATATTAAATCTGAAGATTTGATAAGCAAAATTATTAACGAAGTAGAGGTGCCGTAAATTTTTATACTGAATTGAATCAAGATAAGTAAAACATCTAAGTGATATAGTTACCAATTCAAACCCGAGTTAGCAGAATCCATGGATACTAAAGCACTTTTAAAAAAAGTAAGGAAAATTGAAATCAAAACGCGTCGATTGAGCGACCACGTTTTTGGTGGGGAATACCATTCTACCTTCAAAGGTAGAGGGATGACCTTTAGTGAAGTCCGTGCCTATCAATTTGGTGATGATGTAAGGAGTATAGACTGGAACGTTACGGCAAGGTATAATGAGCCTTTTGTTAAGGTTTTTGAAGAGGAACGCGAACTTACCATGATGTTGCTTGTAGATATATCAGAATCTACAGCTTTTGGTACAAAAGAAACTTTCAAAAAAGATATTATAACAGAGATAGCCGCAACGCTTGCTTTTTCTGCTACACAAAATAATGATAAGATCGGTTTGATGTTATTTTCAGATCAAATTGAGCTCTATATACCTCCCAAAAAGGGGAGAATGCATGTTTTAAGAATCATTAGAGAACTTATAGAATTTAAACCTTCTAGCAAAACCACCAACCTCTCAAAAGCCTTTAAATATCTCATAGATATGATGAAGAAGAAGGCTATCGTTTTTGTGATTTCAGATTTTATAACTGATGATTATGAGCACACCTTGAAGATATTGGGGCAAAAACATGATGTGACAGGCATTAGAATTTACGATGAACGAGAAGAAGAGTTGCCTAATTTGGGCTTGGTGCAAATGAAAGATGCAGAAACAGGCAAAGCCATATGGGTAAACACGTCAAGCAGTTCTACAAGGGCATCTTATACCAATTACTATAGAGATAGAGTAGACTATTTCTTAAGAGCATTTAAGTTAAGCGGTTCCGGCTACTTGAGTACAAGAGTAGACCAAAATTATGTGATTAAACTACTAGGGTATTTTAAATCCAGATAAATAATTATGAATAAACTTCTGAAGTTACATACTCAATTGAATATGGTATCCACTCACATATTGTTTTTGGTATGTATTTTAGTTTTCAATTTAGGGCATGCCCAAAAAGTAACATTTTCAACAGATAGAGATACCATCCAAATAGGAGAACAAATAGATTACCGCATACAGGTTGACAGTCTTAGTGCGGTAGATGTGGTTATTTTTCCGAAGGAGCAGACGTTCATTCCTCTAGAAATGGTGGAAGATTATAAAATTGACACTTTAAATCCAGAAGCTAAATTTTATAGCCTTTCTAAACTTTATAAAATCACTCAATTTGATTCTGGAGCTTATTCTGTGCCACCACAACTTGTAAAAATTAATGACAAAGCCTTTTATACAGATACGCTTAGAGTAAGAGTAAATGATGTTGTTTTAGACACACTTAACCAAAAGTTGTATCCCATAAAGCCCTCCATTGGAGTGAAGAAACCTTTTTCGATTGGTTCATGGTTTTGGTGGACTTTACTGTTGCTTTTGGTAATAGCGGGTGCCGCTTATTTGTTTTTCTATTTCAAGAAAAAGCTCGATGAAGCTAAGCGAAGAATCCCGCCATTTGAACAAGCTATGCTTTCTTTGAAAGAGCTAGACAAGTCTTCAGTTTTAGAAAATAGAAACTTTAAAGAGTACATTTCTCAACTCACATATATTACACGAAAGTATCTAGAAGAAAAGTTAGAAATTAGAGCTTTAGAGTATACTACGAACGAGTTAATTTCTGAATTAAAATCCAGAAAAGAAGAAAAAAAGCTCACCTTGAAAGAGGAGGTTATTTCAGAATACGAAAAAATACTTAAACGCGCAGATTTAGCCAAATTTGCTAACAGTAGACCAGATTTGATAACACTCAAATCAGACAGGAAGCAGATAGATAAGTTCCTGAAAAGTGTGCAAAGTGCTATTCCTCAAATCACTGAAGAAGAAAAATTAAAAGATGAAGCTTTCCAAAAGGCTTTAGCTAGAAAACGCAAAAAGCAAAAATGGATAGTAGCTTCTATACTAGCTGTAATTTTACTTGTAGTAACTGTATCTGCAGTTATAGCAACCAAAGGCTTTGAGTATGTGAAAGATAGTATTGTAGGTAACCCTTCCAAAGAATTACTAGAAGGAGACTGGATTACAAGTGATTATGGTGTGCCCCCCATTAGCATGACTACTCCAGAAGTGCTAACAAGAGGCGAGTTTGAACTTGCAGAAGAGCTCTCTCAAAACGTAGCTTCCAAGGAAACCTATAGGTTTGGTTCTCTCTACCAAAGCCTCTACGTTACACTTAATCAAGTAAGGTTTACCCAAAACCAAGATATAGATTTGGACGCTATAGTAGATGGAATTTATAACAATCTTGAGGAGCGTGGAGCCTACAACATTATTACAAAAACAGAGGAGTTTACAACTTTGGATGGAGTGAAAGGCAGAAAGGTGTTTGGTAGCTTTTCCATAGAAAACCCATTAACCAAAAAAGACATTAAAAAAGAATACCAAATTGTTAATTTTGGTAGAGGTGGTTTCCAACAGTTGGTGATTTTTCATGATGCAAATGATGAATATGGAGATAAAATTGCAAACAGGATTCTAGGTGCTATGGAGTTTAAAAAATTAGGACAATGATTTTGGAGAACTTTACATTTGAAAACCCGAGTTGGTTTTGGTTATTTCTATCCATTCCATTAGCTGTGTTTTGGTACTGGAGAAAAAGACAAGAACAGACGGCCACTCTCAAAATATCTAGCACACAAGGCTTCAGTAAAAAAAGTACACTCGCTCAACTTAGGCCACTTTTATTTATTTTGAAAATGCTGTCATTGGCTCTTCTTATTATCGCTATGGCTAGACCAAGAACCGTAGACGTTTCCACTAAAGTAAAAAAGACAGAAGGTATTGATATTATTATCTCCGTAGATATATCTGCCAGTATGCTTGCCCGAGACTTAAAGCCAAACCGAATTGAAGCCTTAAAAGATGTAGCTAGAAAGTTTGTGCAGGGAAGACCCAATGATAGGCTGGGTCTAGTGGTTTATGCGGGAGAGAGCTATACCAAAACTCCACTGACTAGTGACAAATCCATAATGGTAAGCGCAATAAATAATTTAGATTACTCACAAGATATTGAAGGTGGAACAGCTATTGGAATGGGGCTTGCCACTTCTGTCAACAAGCTTAAAGATAGTGAAGCAGAAAGTAAAGTTATTATATTGCTTACCGATGGAGAAAACAATTCTGGTTTTATAGACCCAATAACTGCCACTCAACTTGCTGTAGAGTATGGTATTAAAACGTATACCATCGCTATTGGAACTAAAGGTATGGCTATGTCTCCAGTTGGGATAAGGCCTAACGGGCAGTTTGAATACAGAAACGTAGAGGTAAGTATTGATGAAGAGTTGATGAAGACAATTGCAGATAGAACAGGTGGTAAGTACTTTAGAGCTACAGATAACGAATCTTTGCAGTCTATTTATGATGAGATAGACACCTTAGAGAAAACAGAAATTGAAGAGTTTAAATTTTATAATTACGAAGAGAAATACCGTTTGTTTTTGCTGTTAGCAGGCGGACTCTTGTTTTTAGAATTTTTACTTAAACACACACTTTTTAGAAGTTTTGTATAAATGTTTATAATAGAAGAACATATTTATTTTTGGGGGTTTCTGGTTTTACCGGTACTATTGCTTTTGTTCCTAGCTTATGTATTTTGGAAAAAAAGAACGCAAAGTAAATTTGCTGAAACCAAACTTTTTAAAAAACTGGCTCCAGACCAATCTAACTTTAAGGCTAATTTAAAATTCATACTTATTTCTCTAGCTTTCGCATGCTTTATCATGGCTTTAGTGAACCCAAAATTGGGAACCAAAATGGAAACCGTAAAACGGGAAGGAGTGGATATTGTCTTTGCCTTGGATGTCTCTAGAAGTATGCTAGCAGAAGATATTGCACCCAATCGACTTGAAAAGTCTAAACGAATTATCACTGAAATTATAAACAACTTAGCTTCAGACCGCATTGGACTAATTGGCTACGCTGGTAGTGCTTTTCCACAAGTTCCCATTACAACAGATTATTCCACCACAAAGACTTTTTTGCAAAGTATGAATACCAATATGGTATCAAGCCAAGGAACAGCTATATCACAAGCCATAGACCTAGCAAGAACCTATTACAATGATGATGACCAGACCAATAAAGTACTCATTATTTTGTCTGAAGGTGAAGATCATGAAGGGAATGCTGAAAATATGGCAGAACAAGCAGCTGAAGAAGGCATAAGAATATACACCATTGGTGTAGGGACAGAACGCGGAGATCCTATTCCAATTAGACGTAATGGGAGAATCGAATCTTACTTAAAAGATGAGGCTGGAGAAACAGTGATTACCAAAAAAAATACAGAATCTTTGAGGCAAATAGCAACTATAGGAAATGGAACCTATATAGATGGCGCAAGTACATCCGGAGCTGTTAATGAAATATTAAAAGAACTACAAAATATTGAAAAAACAGAGTTTGAAGCCAAACAATTTGCAGATTTTGAAAGTAAATACCAATGGTTTTTAGGGTTTGGTATATTTTTGGTATTGATAGATATACTGCTATTAGAAAGAAAAACAGCATGGATAAGACGATTAAATTTGTTTAATGAACGAAAAGATGAAGAGTAAACTTTTAATTCTATCACTTGTATTGAGTTTGAGTGTGGTTTTTAAATCACAGGCTCAAGGCATGGAAAATACTCCCAAAAAAGCTAAAACCCTTCTGGCAGAAGCAGAATCTAACAGAAGTAACTTCCCTGTTTCTGAAGCTAAAATAAGAAAGGCTAAAGCCTTGGATCAAGGCAATTCCAATATAAGCTTCAACTTTGGTAATTTGTATATTGAAAATAACGAATTAGATTCGGCTAGACTCAGATTGATAGAGTCTATAGAAAGTACAGATGATAAATCCTTGAAACACAAAAGTTACCACAATCTTGGTAATATAATGATGGAAGAAGAACAATACCAAATGGCTGTAGATGCCTATAAAGATGCGCTTCGTAACAATCCTACAGATGAAGAAACCCGGTACAACCTAGCTTATGCTAAGTCTAAACTGGAAGACGAAAAGAATGACGATAACCAAGATGGGGACGATAATGAAAATGAAAACCAAGACCAAAGTGAAGACGAACAAGATAGTGATGACGACGGCGATGGTGAAAACGAAGATCAAGATGAAGGCGACCAAAACGAAGATCAAGACGATAGCCAAGGAGATGAGAACGAGAGTGAAGAGGATGAAAAAGATAATGATGGAAACAAAGATCAAGATGAAAAAGAAGGTGATGGAGGTGAAGATCAGCAACAACCTCAACAGCCTCAGAACCAGGAAGGAAAAATTTCTCCAGAGCAGATGCAACGTTTGCTAGAAGCAATAGAAAATCAAGAAAAAGATATTCAAGAAAAGCTGAATGCAGAAAAAGCACAAGGCCAAAAAACAAAATCAGGAAAAGATTGGTAAAATGAAAACAACTATCGTTTTATTGGTTTTTTTGTGGAGTAGCCTCTCTTTTGCACAGGTGTCTTTTACCTCCGAGGCTAGTAGATCCAAGCTTGGCATCAATGAACGCTTGAAAGTAGAATTCAAGGTGGATGCCAATGGAGATAACTTTAAACCACCAGCCTTCAATGGATTAAAATTGATTGGAGGTCCACAGCAAAATATTTCTCAGCATTACATTAATGGAAAAAGCTCTTTCCAAAAATCTTATACATACTTTTTTCAACCAGAGAAACGAGGAAACATCACTATTGGGCAAGCAGAAATTACTGTAAATGGTGAGGTATATAAAACTTCTCCTATAGAGATAGAAGTGACAGCTGCTGTAGATAATCCAAACCAATCCAGAGCTGTAGCAGAGGCAGGTAGTGGTATCCATCTAGTTGCTGAGGTTAGCAAATCTAAACCTTTTTTAAACGAAGGTATTTATGTAGTCTATAAACTCTATTTGAGTCCAACAGTAAGCATCAGAAACTGGAGGCCATTAGATGACCCCAAATTTGAAGGGTTTTGGAGCCAAAATATCAACATAGAACAGTTAGAATTAAAAGAAGGAGAATTTGGAGGTCAACCATACCGATATGTAGAATTAAGAAAAACGGTGTTATATCCACAAAAAACAGGTGAACTTAAAATAGAACCCTTGTCTTTATCTGTTTCTGTGGAAGTCCCAACAGATAGGAGAGATTTTTTTGGTAGGCGCATGTATGATGTGGTTGAGAAAAACTTTTCTGCTAACACAAGGACTATAGATGTGCAACCACTTCCAGAAGAAGGTAAACCTATAGACTTTTCTGGAGCAGTAGGAGAATTTGAATTTAATGTAAGTACCAATAAAAAAGAACTTGATGCTCAAAATTCTCTAGAAATAACATCAGAAGTAAAAGGAAGAGGAAATTTAAAATTATTTAATCTTCCAAAAATTCAAACTCCATCATCATTTGAAGTTTATGATCCAGAGCGAAAAGAAAATATCAGGACAACAAGTCTTGGGATGAGAGGAAGTCTTTCAGAAAAATATACCGTCATTCCTGAGTTTAAAGGTGAATTTATAATTCCTTCAACCTCTTTTTCTTTTTTTAATCCTAGAACAAAATCCTACGAGACCCTGAAGTCCAACCCTATTACAATACAAGTTAATTCTGGTCCAGAACGTCCTCAAGAATCTCAAGCTGTAGCTTCTAGTGGTACTAATAGAGCTCAAAATGTTATTAACTCTAAAACCAATTTCAATTTTATTAAATTAAAAAGTAAGCTAGAGGAAAAAAATCAAACTCAGTTTTTTCAATCTCCTTTGTATTGGACACTCTTTTTTATTCCACTTTTAAGCATACCGTTTATGCTCATATTTGGTAAAGTTCAAAATAGAGAGATAGACCAAAATCAAGTCTTGCTCAAAAGAGCTAATAAATTAGCCAAAAGGTACTTATCTGAAGCTAAAAAGAATATAGGAAACTCTAAAGCTTTTTATGAATCTTTGGAAAGAGCTTTACACAATTACATGAAAGCAAGCCTAAAAATTCAAACTTTGGACATGCAAAAAGATAAAATTGAAAGTTTACTTATCAGCAAAGGGGCTTCAAATGAAACAACGCAAAAATTTATAGGCATTCTAGAAACTTGTGAACTTGCTAGATATACCCCTACAGTAACTGATGATATGAAAAATGATTTTGACCAAGCGGCCAAGGTTATTTCTGAAATAGATAAAGAAGTTTAACATGAAACTCTACACTTACATACTCTTTGTTTTTACCTGTGGTTTTGGGTTTTCTCAACCCGATATCACTTTTGAAAAAGCTAATTTAGCTTACACGGATGAAAAGTTTGACGAAGCCATCAACCTGTACAGCTCTATTTTAGATGAAGGCTATGTTTCTTCTGAGTTGTATTTCAATCTTGGTAATGCGTA
>PXBV01000188.1 GCA_003565575.1 Psychroflexus sp.
AATAACCTTACTCAGCAGTTTTTTAGGCTTGACGATTCCAGTACGTCTGTTGAAAATGTGAGGATAAGAAGTCTTGAGTTAACTCCCAATGCCTTTATTTCAATTCAATTTTAAACTTTTACATTTAATACCGTTCATCTAGAACATTTTACTAGTGGTCAATAATTTCAGAATAAACCTAAAGTCTTATTATACTTTTGGATAGAACTTAAAACCTGAATTATAAGTAAATTCTTAATCAGGTTTTTATTTGAATTTTGTTAACATAGAAGTCAAAGTTTTTGTTATTTTTGCCATCCTTGAAATTTATATAAAAAACCAATTATGACATTCGATGTGTTGATAGAAATTCCGAAAGGAAGCAGAAATAAATACGAGTACGATTTTGATATTAAACAAATACGTTTTGATAGGATGTTGCATACCTCGATGATGTATCCTGCAGATTATGGTTTTGTGCCAGAAACTTTAGCTCTAGACAATGACCCTATAGACGTACTTGTTTTGTTTACCAATCCTGTTGTCCCTGGATGTGTTGCTGAAGTAAGGCCTGTAGGAGTGTTGAATATGTCTGATGAAAAAGGACCTGATGAAAAAATAATCTGTGTACCCGTAGCAGACCCTATAGCAGATGAAGTCAAAACGTTTAAAGATATAAACCCACATACTATAAAAGAAATCGAACATTTTTTCAGAACTTACAAAGATCTTGAAAATAAAGAGGTAACTATTGGAGAATGGGGAGACGAAACGGAAGCGATAAAGCTTGTAGAAAAAGCAATTACTCGCTATAAGGAAAGCGATACTACTGCTCATAATTTTGAAATCTAAACTATAATTGGATATTGATTAGTAAAAAGCCGCCTCATTAAAGGTGGCTTTTTTAATTTTTAAAAGTTTCAATAATAAATTTCAAATTCTTATTTTTGCTAAAATTCCAAAAGAGATATGTTTGATAATTTAAGTGATAAGTTAGATAAGGCCTTTCACGTATTAAAAGGTCACGGGCAGATAACAGAAGTAAATGTTGCTGAAACACTTAAAGAAGTGAGAAGAGCATTGGTAGATGCCGATGTGAATTTCAAAATAGCTAAAGAGTTTACCAGCTTGGTAAAAGAGAAAGCTTTAGGTCAAAACGTATTAAAGAGCCTTAAGCCTAACCAATTAATGGTCAAAATCGTAAAAGATGAGTTGACCGAATTGATGGGCGGCGATGCTGAAGGCGTAAATTTGTCTGGAAACCCAAGCGTTATCTTGATGTCTGGTCTTCAAGGTTCTGGTAAAACTACTTTCTCTGGTAAACTTGCCAATTTCCTTAAAACTAAAAAATCTAAAAATCCTTTGCTTGTTGCTTGTGATGTGTATAGACCTGCTGCAATCGATCAATTGCATGTCGTTGGAGATCAAATAGGCGTTGAGGTATTCTCTAATAAAGAAGAAAAAAATCCTGTCACTATTGCTGAAGCTGCTATTGCGCACGCAAAGCAAAATGGACATAATGTAGTTATTTTGGATACCGCTGGTCGTCTGGCTGTTGATGAAGTGATGATGAATGAAATAGCTAATATTAAAAACGCGATACAACCTCAAGAAATCCTGTTTGTGGTGGATGCCATGACCGGACAAGATGCTGTTAACACAGCAAAAGCCTTTAATGATGTTCTGGATTTTAATGGTGTAATTTTAACTAAACTAGATGGTGATACCAGAGGTGGTGCAGCCATTTCCATCAAGTCTGTTGTCAATAAACCTATAAAATTTATTGGTACAGGAGAAAAAATGGACGCTATTGATGTGTTCTATCCTTCTAGAATGGCAGATCGGATTCTTGGAATGGGAGATGTAGTATCACTTGTAGAGCGTGCTCAAGAGCAATACGATGAGGAAGAGGCAAGGAAAATTCAAAAGAAAATTGCTAAAAACAAGTTTGGTTTTGATGATTTCTTAAAGCAAATTCAGCAGGTGAAAAAGATGGGAAGCATGAAAGATTTAATGGGCATGATTCCTGGTGCTGGTAAAATGATGAAAAATATGGATATAGATGATGATGCTTTTAAGCACATTGAAGCTATGATTCATTCTATGACTCCTTTTGAAAGAGAAAACCCAAATAGTATCAACGCAAGCCGAAAGAAAAGAATAAGCAACGGATCTGGTACTTCCATACAAGAAGTGAATCAGTTATTGAAGCAGTTTGCACAGATGAGCAAAATGATGAAGATGATGCAAGGAGGTGGTGGTAAAAAAATGATGCAAATGATGAAAAACCTTCAATAATCCTCATTGAGGGCCTTCTTGACCTTTTGCTGTACCTTCCTTCCAATTAGCATACAATTCAAGATCTTTTTGCACTAGCTTTAATGCTAGCCCTAGTACAGTTAAGTCATCAATATAACCTATTACTGGAATAAAATCAGGAATAATATCCAGAGGATTTAAGATGTATAAAATAGAAACTATCATGGCAGCAATGGTTTTCCATGGGGTTTCTGTGTACGTCTTGTTTTTTATGTCTTTCAACATATGGTACATCAAAATGATTTTAGACTTGTACTTTATCCAATCTGGATGATTTATTTTTGCAAAGAGTTGATCTTTTTTATCTAAAACTTCATCAAAATCCTTTTGTGAAACAGAATCTACATGATCTTCAATGTAAGTGTCACCTATTTTATCTGTTTTTTTCATCACTTTCTTGGGTTTCTTCAATGATTTGCTTTTTCTCCTTAGTTTCCATTTCTCCGTACTCTTTTTTGTAAATCATTACGACTAATAAAAATAAAGATAGTAACAATGGCCCAAAAATAAGTCCAATAAATCCAAAAAGTTGAACACCTATAATCACCCCAATCAACGTAATGAGTGGATGCTCATCTGCCATTTTTCTAAGTAACAAAAGCCTGATAATATTATCAGATGAGCCTACGATGATCAATCCATAAAGTATAATACCAATGGCAGAGAAAGCATCACCCTGGTAATAGAGTAGGATAGAAACAGGAACAAAACCAATTGCGGTGCCTACGAAAGGAACTACCGATGCAATGGTGGTAATAACAAACCAAAAAAGCGGGTCTGGAACTCCAAAAATCCAGAAGCCTATAAGCGAAATTATACCTTGAAAAATGGCAACAAGAGGAATGCCTATAGCATTGGCTTTCACTTTTTTTGCAGATTCTGAAGCGATTAGCTTTAAGTTTGTTCTGTCTATGGGAATGTAGGTTTCCATAGATTTGGTTAGTTGTTTTTGGTTTAAGAGCATGTAGTATAATAAGAAATACATAATACTAACAGCAATAAAGATTTCAAAAGTTCCACCAGCTAAGCCTTGTAGGTTGCTGGAAAGCCAATCTGTCACCGCAGAACTGTCAATTTTTTGATTGAAATTATAGCCGGTAAACTCTTCAATTTGAGAAAGCTGAGCTTTTGTGGCTTCTAGGACTTTTTCAGAATTCTTTATGGCTCTACTTACTTTAGAGCTTAGCATTAGCACAGTAACAAGTACTGGAACCAATATTAAAATAAAAGAACCTAACATTAACAAAGAGACACTTAAAATAGGGTTCCAGCCTTTGTTTACAAGCTTCCTCATCAAGCCTTTCAGTACAATGTAAAAAGTAATTGCCCCCAAAACACCAGACATATAAGGAATGATTTCTCCTATAATCAAAGCTCCTAAAGAAACAATGATTAATAAAATGAAAAGTTGTCTTACTAGTCTAGGGGATAATTTGTCCATTTTATTTAGCAAAGATTTGACTCATGTCTTTAAAGCTTTTGAACTCGAGTGCATTTCCACTAGGATCTTTAAAGAACATAGTGGCTTGTTCTCCTGGTTTACCTTGAAATCTAATGTAAGGTTCAATTACAAATTCAATTTGATTAGCCTTTAGCGTTTTAGCAAACTTATGGAAAATACCCCATTCCAAAACAACTCCAAAGTGAGGTACTGGAACGTCATGCCCGTCCACTTTGCTATGGGCATCTGGATTTGGTGCATGGTTTTTATCTTCGTGAATCACAAATTGATGGCCAAAAAAGTCATAATCTACCCAATGAATATCGCTTCTACCTTCTTTAAAATTCAAAGTGTTGGTGTAAAAATCTCTAGCTTTTTCAAGGTTATTTACAGGTATGGCTAGATGAAATGGGCTTAAATTTGTCATAGTTTTAGGTGTTTTTTAGTTATATAGGTCTTTTATCTCTCTTACAGTGAGTGGTCTGTATTTTCCTTTCTCAATATCCAGTGTTATGTTTTTAATCCTTGTGCGTTTTAGAGTTCTTACTCTATAGTCTAAAGCTTCGCACATACGCCGTATTTGCCTGTTTAAGCCTTGAGTCAAAATTATTTTAAAACTCCTATCTCCCAATTTTTCAACTTCACATTTTCTGGTTACAGTCTCTAGGATTGGAACTCCATTTTTCATTTTATAAATGAAATCATCGGTGATGGTTTTGTCAACAGTGACAAGGTACTCTTTGTCGTGATAGTTTCTTGCTCTAAGGATATGATTTACAATCTCCCCGTCATTGGTCATTAGAATGAGGCCTTCACTCATTTTGTCCAACCGGCCTATAGGGAAAATTCTAGTGGGGTAATTCACAAAATCCACAATGTTGTTATTTTCAACTTTTGAATTGGTAGTGCAAACAACTCCTTTGGGTTTATTCACAGCCAAGTACACTTTTTCTTCTGTTTCTTTTTTTACCAAATTACCATCTTTAAAAACTTGATCGCTTGGACTCACTTTAGATCCCATTTCTGCTAGCTCTCCATTAATGGTAATACGTCCCTGTTCTACAAGTAAATCGGCTTGTCTTCTGGAGCATACTCCAGCTTGACTTAGGTATTTATTGATACGGATAGGATTATCACTCATTTTTATTGTTTTAAAAAGTCTAAAATGTCTTGAAGTATATCAGCCTTGTTAAGAGAATGACCAGCACCTTCCGTGATTTTGAGAGTAGATTTTCTTAAAGTGTCATGAATGCTTTTTGCAGCACTTACAGGAACAACTTTGTCATACTCATCATGAATAATTAAGGTTTCGAGTTCTACACCTTTTCCAAATTCAGTAAGGGTAAATTCCTTAAAATTATAACCAAATTTATCTTTAAAATAGCCTTCTAGTGCTATCATGAATTTATCACTTAAATTTAAAATTTTCTTGTAATCTTTCATGATCAAATTTAACTCAGATGGTGAACCTAAAAGCACTAATTTTTTAACAAAAGGACTTTGTTTCAAATATTGATTATAAATAGTGGTCATACCTCCCATACTGTGACCAATAATGAATTCTGGTTTGTAAAGCTTCAACATTCTGTCTAAACATTTGGAGTACAAGGGCACATTTAATAATTTTCCTTCAGAATAGCCTTGAGCTGGAGCGTCAAAAGCCACAATATTATAATCTTCTTCACGGAGTAATTCTATAAGGTTTTTCCATCTGTGGGTGTTACTATCCCAGCCATGAACTAGTATGATGGTTCGCCCAGTACCTGGCCAATGGTACGTTTGTACTTTCTTATGCTCGCATTCTATTGGTGTAGCTTTAGCTTTGTTAAGAAATTCTTCTTGCTCTGGTTTAACTTTGCCTCTTCTTGGTGATGAAAACAACACGTAAGCTTTTCTTAAAGCTTTGTCCGAGTTTATCCTGTAAAGAGAATTGAGTCTTAGCCCAATTAGTTTTGGTAAATATTTATTGATTAGCTTTTTCGAGGCTTTCATTAGTCGGTTTTTTAAAAAGTAAGCACTAAAACTTTAAAAGCAAACTGACCTTTAAATATTAGCGAAAATCACACCTTGAATTAAGACATACATTTTATAAATTTAAGATTCAGATTTATCAAATTTGAGCCAAAAGTACTTTAATGGAGCATCATCAGGTATTTGGTTGGCCTCTATTTTTAATTCAGAATCAAACCTTAATTCACTTGGTAAGTGTTTTTTATCAATCACCAGATAAGCACCTATTTCACTTATGCTTATAATGACGCTATTGATCGTATTTTGAATGTTGGTGATTTTGTAGTTTTCATAAATAGACTTGAATGTACTATCTATGTTGACCCCTTTTTTAGTTTTGTATTTAGGATCTAGAATCTGAATTTCGTTAATTGTAGCAGTTGTATCATTACTATATTTTGGTTCAATAATAAGGGATATTCTTCCTTCTTGATTAAAAACTTCAATTTCTGATATTCTTTTTAGCTGAGATGGGTCCTCTATTTTTGGAATGGAATCCTTGACTAAAATTGAACTTAATTCAAGTATACTCGTGTGTTCAGTTAATAAGCCTAATTGATTTCTGGCTATTAGTGTGTCTGAAGCTGAATTAGTGCAGGAAGACAGCGAGGCAATAAAAAGGATACAAAATAATCTTAAGAATTTCATTTATTTTTTTTTCAAAAATAAATAAAGTTCTGCGTTTTGATAGTCATATTTTTTGAGTTTATAGAAATACTTCATGACAAGGCTTTTGTCTTTTAAGAATTCATCGCTTATTCCTATTGAGCTTCAATCAGCTAGATTTCTATTTTTTAAACAAATTTGATAAGGATAAGTATACATTTTGACTTTAAATCAAATTCTGCTTTATGTATCTTTGCCCAATGCAAAATGAAAATATAGATTTACTTGTCAAGAAAGGGGTAATGCTACCACTGATGGAGGAGTTTTATACCATCCAAGGGGAAGGTTATCATACGGGAACTCCCGCATATTTTATTAGAATAGGCGGTTGTGATGTAGGTTGTCATTGGTGTGATGTTAAAGAAAGTTGGGATCCTGAAAAGCATCCACCCACACAAATTGGCTCCATCATAGAAAATGCTAAAAGATTCAGTAATACCATTGTGATAACTGGAGGAGAGCCTCTAACGTGGGATATGTCTTTGCTTACTGAAGGTTTAAAAAACAATGGATTACAAATCCATATTGAAACTTCTGGAGCTTATCCATTGACAGGAACTTGGGACTGGATTTGTTTATCTCCCAAAAAAATTAAATTACCTCAACCTGAAATTTACTCGCGAGTAGACGAGCTAAAGGTCATAATCTATAATATGCACGATTTTAAATTCGCTGAAGAACAAGCCGCTCATGTTTCTGATTCTTGCGAGCTTTTTCTCCAGCCAGAATGGAGTGTAAGAGATAAAATGATTCCTAAAATAGTTGAGTATGTCATGAAAAATCCAAAATGGAGAATTTCACTTCAAACCCACAAGTATCTTAATATTCCTTAAAAAATTCCTTTTTAAACTTAAAAGTTGTTAAAATAAGTTTTTTTGATATTTATTTCCGAACCGTAATTCAACTTGTTTCGTAACTAAGATAAATAAAAATAACATTATGAAACATTTTAAAAAACTTGGTTTACTTTTAATCTTAGGCGTCTTCTTGACTTCCTGTAGTAATGATGACGATAATGTTCGTCTCTTAAACGATCCAATTGAAGGAAGCGTTGAATATGATTTAGAAGCTGTATCGGGCTCAGGAGTGAGCGGAAAGGCAACTTTCAATCAGCTTGAAAGTGGAGTTATTCAAGCAGTGCTTACTGTAGATGGAACCTCTAGCGGAAACATGCATCCAGCTCACGTCCACATGAATTCTGCTGTAGAGGGTGGAGGCATAATAGTATCTTTAGAGCCGGTAGACGGAGCTACTGGATCTAGTATTACAACCTTTACCTCTCTAGATGATGGAACATCTTTGAACTTTGAAGATATTCTAAACCTAGACGCATACATTAATATTCATTTAAGTGCAGACGAGCTTGAAACTGTTGTTGCTCAAGGGGATATTGGTCAAAATGAATTGACAGGCGAGACCAAGACTTATAGCCTTGAAGAAACGGATGTAGATGGCATCAGCGGTTCAATCCTTTTTCAAGAACGAAAAAGCGGCTTTGCTTTAGCAACTATTATGCTTGACGGTACGCCAGATGGCGGAGAACATCCAGCCCACATCCACGAGAACTCAGCGCTAGAAACCGGAGGAATTTTATTCACATTTGAACCAGTTAATGGATCAACTGGAATGAGTATGACTAACACAAATAATGATGGTGATGGTAATTCATTTACTTATGCTGAAATATTGGATGTAGATGGATACGTAAATGTCCATTTAAGTGCAGATGAGTTAGAAACTATCGTTGCACAAGGGGATATTGGTATCAACGAGTTGACAGGTGAGTCTAAAACTTATACCCTAGATGAGGTTGATGTAGATGGCATCAGTGGTTCAATTCTTTTTGAAGAGCGTAAAAGTGGTTTTGCTTTAGCAACTATTATGCTTGACGGTACGCCAGATGGTGGAGAACATCCAGCCCATATCCATGAAAACTCAGCACTAGAAACCGGGGGTATTTTATTCACATTTGAACCAGTTAATGGTACAACTGGAATGAGTATGACCAATACTGATGACGATGGAGACGGTAATACATTTACGTATGCACAAATACTTGACGTAGATGGCTATGTGAATGTTCATTTAAGTGCTGCTGATTTAGGAACTATTGTAGCTCAAGGCGATATAGGGATCAATGAATTAACAGGCGAATCCAAAACTTATATGCTAGACGAAAAAGATGTAGATGGCATCAGTGGTTCAATTCTTTTTGAAGAGCGTAAAAGTGGTTTTGCTTTAGCAACCATTATGCTTGAGGGTACTCCAGATGGTGGAGAACATCCAGCCCATATCCATGAAAACTCAGCACTTGAAGGTGGAGATATTTTATTCACATTCATGTCAGTCAATGGAACTACAGGAATGAGTATGACCAATACTAATGATGATGGGGATGGGAATGCGTTTACATACGATGATATATTAGATGTAGACGGTTATGTAAATGTACACTTAAGTGCTGTGGATTTAGGAACTATCGTTGCTCAAGGCGATATTGGTCAAAACGAGTTAACAGGCGAGTCCAAAACCTATACTTTAGATGAAAAAGATGTACCAGGCATCAACGGTTCAATTCTTTTTGAAGAGCGTAAAAGTGGTTTTGCTTTAGCAACCATTATGCTTGAGGGTACTCCAGATGGTGGAGAACATCCAGCTCATATTCATGAAAATACTGCTGTAGAAGGTGGTGGTATATTATTTACCTTTATGCCAGTTAATGGAACTACAGGTGTGAGTATGACTAATACTGATAACGATGTAGATGACAATTCATTTACTTATGAAGAAATTTTAGAAGTGGATGGTTATGTGAATGTACACTTAAGTGCTGCTGATTTAGGAACCATTGTAGCTCAAGGAGATATTGGTCAAAATGAATTAACAGGTGAATCCATATCTTATACATTAGATGAAGTAGATGTTGCAGGTATAAATGGAACTGTTGTTTTTGAAGAGCGAAAAAACGGAGAAGCATTAGCAACTATTATGTTAAATGGGACTCCTCCAGGAGGAGAACACCCAGCTCATATCCATAAGAACTCCGCAGCTGTAGGTGGTAGTATTCTATTCACTTTCACACCAGTTGACGGAGATACAGGTATGAGTATGACTAATGTTGCAGCATTAGATGATGAGACTAGTTTTGTATACTCAGATGTATTGACTGTAGATGGCTATGTGAATGTTCATTTAAGTGCAGATGAGCTAGAAACTATTGTAGCTCAGGGTGATATAGGTATTAATAACTAATTTTTCATTTTAGAAAATTTATTAAAGCGGCCAACTGGCCGCTTTTTTTATGGATTTAAGAACTGACCTTTCCAATTATTTGTCTTTTCAAAGCTAGCCCTAATGTGGTTTGGCCTTTTAAGCTCTAAGAACTCAATAAAACAAGGTTCTAAGCTAAGGACACAAAAATGATGTTCATCTTCTTTGTATTCTACATGATCTGGGTTATTGATAGGTGTTCCTGGAGCTAAATTTGTAATAAAATCATTCTGAGACTTACCTTGGACTCTGGTCCAATAGTCTTCATAAGATGCTCCAGACCTTATTATTTTCATATGTCCTTCAACCTTAATCTGAAGAAGCTTTTTAGGATGATAGAATAATAAACTACAATTAGGGTTTGATTCTATCTGATTAATTTTATGACTCCTATCATCAGTATACATGATTAAAT
>PXBV01000044.1 GCA_003565575.1 Psychroflexus sp.
TCTATAGGTTGCTGGTAATCTGGTTTAATAATTTCTAAAAACCAAGAACAGAAATCATCCCAAACTAATTTATAACTGGTCATCAAAGCATCAGATATCCTATATTTATCAAATGAATCCTGAAGTTCTCTTAGTTTTTCTTGAAAAATAGAATGGTACCATTCAATGGCTATTATCGAAGATTTTGGCTGTTTAATAGAGGAATCCACATCCCATGATGAAATCAACTTAAAAGCATTCCATATTTTATTGCTAAAGTTTTTTCCTTGCTGGCAAAGAGACTCGTCAAATAACAAATCATTTCCTGCAGCATTGCTCAACAACAACCCAACTCTTACACCATCTGCGCTATAATCTTCAATCAATTTAAGGGCATCTGGAGAATTCCCTAAAGATTTGGACATTTTTTGCCTTTTTTTGTCTCTTACCAAGCCGGTGAGGTATACATTTTCAAATGGCTTTTTGCCTGTATATTCATAACCAGCTATAATCATCCTAGCTACCCAAAAGAATAAGATATCTGGTCCTGTAACCAAGTCATTGGTTGGGTAATAATAGTTGAATTCTTTGTTGTCTGGATGCCGTATACCGTCAAAAACACTCATAGGCCAAAGCCAAGAAGAAAACCAAGTATCTAACACATCTTCATCCTGTCTTAAGTCATCTAGATTTAAGGAAGTTCCAGATTTTTCTTGTGCGAGTTGTAGAGCTTCTTCTTTTGTCTTTGCTACTACATAGTCATGCTCTCCGTCTCCATAATAAAAGGCTGGTATTTGGTGTCCCCACCAAAGTTGTCTCGATATATTCCAATCTCTGATGTTTTCCATCCAATGTTTGTAAGTGTTTTCAAACTTTTTGGGATGTAATTGTACGTCAGTTGTTTCCAAAACAGCTTTTATAGCTGGTTCAGCCAAATCTTTCATTTTTAAGAACCATTGGTCTGATAGTCTTGGTTCAATAACTGCTTTTGTTCGCTCAGAAGTTCCAACTTTGTTGGTATAATTTTCTATTTTTACTATAAACCCTTGTTCTTTTAAGTCTTTTACAAAGTTTTTTCTGGCTTCAAACCTGTCTTGGCCTTGATAAGCCATGCCAAAGCTATTTAAACTAGCATCAGGATTAAAAATATCATAAACTTCTAGGTTGTGTTTATCTCCTAAAACTTTATCATTTTCATCGTGAGCTGGAGTTACTTTTAGGCAACCAGTTCCAAATTCCATATCCACATAACCATCTTCAATAATAGGGATGCTTCTTCCTACAATGGGTACAATGGCTCTTTTTCCTTTTAAATGTGTAAAACGTTCATCCTTTGGATTAATGCAAATTGCAGAATCACCAAAAATAGTCTCTGGACGTGTGGTGGCTACGGTTAAGGTTTCTTTTGAATCTTCTATTGGATAAGATACATAATAGAGTTGCCCTTGTCTTTCTTCATAAATGACCTCCTCATCAGAAAGTGTAGTTTGAGCTTCAGGATCCCAATTGACCATACGGTAGCCTCTGTAGATTAATCCTTTTTGATGCAAATCAATAAACGACTGGATTACAGATTCATACATGTCATCGTCAAGCGTAAATTTTGTTCGTTGCCAGTCGCAGGATGCACCAAGTTTTTTAAGTTGATTCAAAATTCTTCCGCCATAATCGTGAGTCCATTCCCAAGCGTGTTTTAGGAATTCTTCTCGAGATAAATCAGATTTTGAAAGACCTTCTGCTTTTAATTTAGCAACTACCTTGGCTTCTGTAGCAATGGAGGCGTGATCTGTACCAGGAACCCAGCAGGCATTTTTTCCTAATAAACGAGCACGCCTTACAAGCACATCTTGAATGGTGTTGTTGAGCATATGTCCCATATGTAGGACACCTGTAACGTTTGGTGGAGGTATAACGATGGTGTAGGCTTCTCTTTCATCTACTTCAGAGTGAAAAAAACCATGTTCTTCCCAATACGAATACCATTTTTGCTCAGAGTGTTTTGAATTATATTCAAGTTTGCTAGACATGCGCTTAATTTATTTAGATTGGCGAAATTACTGATTACTACTGAATTTAAAAAGATTAAAATTTAATATCTCTTCGATTTTGACGAGCTAGGTTATAAGTGAATAAATCTGTAACCTCAAGCTATAAACATATAGTTACCTATATTACATTCCGCAGAAAAGTATTAAAGTGGGCTTGGTAGAGCTTAAAACATCCCTTGCATTGAGATGTTGCTTTAGCTTTTTGTCAAGTAGGTTAAGCGTTAATGGGGTTAAGCTTGAAAATACTCTTAGCTTAATCTCTAGAAATTGATTTTGGACGCTTGGAGGATAAGTAAAATATTTGCTGTATTCTTATTCATCAAACAACGCCTTTATCAGAGTTTGTATGCCTTTAAAAATCAAAAATCCAGCGGCAGTACTCACAAGTATTCCTAAGATTAAAACAGGCCAATACAGCGGCTTGTCTTGATTATTAAAAGCGCTATAAATGATAGAAGGGCCTAAGAAAATAAGAGGTACTGATCCAGCAAAAAACCTTATGCCTTTTGCAAGTGTTTCTTTATTTGTGCGTTTCATGTTCAATGACTTTTCTTACACTACCATGTGTTTTCAATAAGCTAAGAGCGTCTTCTTCTGTAACTCCTAGGGCTTCAGATATTAATTTACTCCCACGTTGTATCAGCTTGGCATTGCTCAGTTGCATATCTACCATCTTGTTATCCTTTACTCTGCCCAATTTGATCATGACTGCTGTAGAGATCATGTTCAAAACCAGCTTTTGTGCCGTTCCTGCTTTCATTCTGGAACTTCCCGTTACAAATTCTGGACCTACAACCACTTCTATGGGAAAGTTTGAAACCTGTGAAATTGGAGCATTTGGATTGCACACAATACAGCCTGTTATGATGCCCTGAGATTGGCAAGCTTTGAGTCCACCAACAACATAAGGTGTTGTCCCAGAAGCAGCAATGCCAATAACTACATCTTCTTTGTTTATGTAGTTTTCTTTTAAATCTATCCAAGCTTGCTCAGTATTATCTTCGGCGTGTTCTACCGCTTTTCTTATAGCCTTGTCACCGCCTGCAATTAAGCCATTGACCAACTCTTCTGAAACACCAAAAGTAGGGGGACATTCACTTGCATCTAATATCCCAAGTCGACC
Organism: Psychroflexus sp.; assembly: GCA_003565575.1. GTDB lineage: Bacteria > Bacteroidota > Bacteroidia > Flavobacteriales > Flavobacteriaceae > Psychroflexus. Next base: position 3,151 of record PXBV01000044.1, read on the forward strand.
ACTGGTTCCTGCTCCAATATAAAATAATTTTCCTCCTTTCTGAATTTGTTTGACGATCACTTCAACTAAGCGTTCGATGGCTTGAAGCTCTTTCTCAACTGCAAGCGGAACCAATTTATCTTCAGTATTCATGTTTGCCAATAACTCTCTTGTAGACATTTGTTCTAAATGTCTGTAGTTCGAGGACTGCTCTGTTATTTTGATAAGTGATTTAGTCAATTTGTTGCTCTTGTATGGTATATATGATTTCGTCTACTTCAGAAAGTCCAAAATAGCCAAAAATTAATTCATCTGAATTGTTTTTATTACTGATATTTCCTCTTACAGTAGCGGGTTGTGTTTCAAAAGGACCTCCAGCACTTCCAACTTGCGCCAATAGAATTTGTAGAAAGTTAAAATAGTCTTGAGAAATCCCATGCAACTGTATCGGAATCTGCATACCTACTTCAAAATCTTCATCAAAAAACAAAGCAAAGCTTCGGTTGCCATCACTAAACTCATCATCAAAAATACTGAATTCTGGAAAGGCTAGAAATGGTGAAAATAATTTAAATAAATAAAAATTTTCTTGACCTTCTACATCCGTGTAAAACACTCTCAGCTCTATATCTTCTCCAGAGAATCCACCTTCAGTACTTTGGTCTACAAAATCTATTGGCACAACGGGTGTCATTTGTTCTGATGCTACATAAGTATTTCCATCCACTTCAATGTTTAGGCTGTAGGCTTCATTGAGTTCTGGTTCAAATTCTGTCGTCTTGTATTCTCCTGGCTGTATCTCTTCAAAAGTAAATTTGATTCCGTTGCTATTTTGAACTTCTACAAAAGCTCCTGAAACGGGGCTTGGTGTATCTTCAAAAAATCCACGCGTTCTGCTTAGGAATATGGTTTGTTCATCTCCTCTGGAGTCTTTTTTCCACTCCATTATGGCATCCACCACCAGCCTAGGTTCTGCTTCTTCAAGGTCTACTTCCACAATGTCTATACAGCCTAATAGCAAAGTGAGAATTCCCAATAAGACCAAATATTTTTTCATGATTTAGAATTTAAAGCTATAACTTACAGAGGGAACTATTCCAAAGATAGAAAATCTGGCCGCTTCATTTTGACCTGTTCTGTCATTTTGTTCAAAATTAAGTGATACGGCGTTCATCCGGTTGTAAAGATTGTAAATACCAAAATTCCAAGAGGATGACCAAGATTTATTTTTTTTCTCTGGAACATAAGTTGCAGATATATCCAATCTGTGGAACGTAGGGAGCCTATTTAAATTTCGCCCTTCAAAAACAGGTATATTTAAATCTTGAAATTCAAACTGACCCACAGGGAAATTTACAGGTCTACCAGTTTGTAAGACAAAATTGCTGTTGAGTTGCCATTTATCTGTTAGTTCATAGCTTGAAGTTAGGGATAAATCGTGGGTTTTGTCAAATCCATTAAGGTACCAATCTCCATTGTTGATGCCTATTTCATCTGGTGTTCTGCCTGGTGTACGTTGTTCACTTCTGGACAAGGTGTAGGATAACCAACCGGTGAGTTTTCCTGTATTTTTTTTCAAATAAAACTCCCAGCCATAAGCTCTACCTTGTCCATTTAGAATCACTCGTTCTATAGCGTCGTTGGCTATCAAATTAGCTCCATCAATATAATCTATGATATTAGATATGTTTTTATAAAAAACTTCAGTCTCTAGCGTAAATGGTAAATCTTTAAAATCTTTAAAATATCCTACAGCAAATTGGTCAAGCTTTTGTGGCTCAATAAATCGTCCACTTGGTGTCCATACATCAAAGGGAGTAGGAGAGGATGTATTTGAAACTAATTGGAGGTTTTGAACCATTCGGTTGTAACTCGCCTTTACAGAGGTAAAGTCGTTAATGACATAAGATACACCAAGTCTTGGCTCAAAATTAATAAAACTCTTGTCTATGTTTGAAGAATTGCCTTCTTGAGTGTCTACAGGTACGGCACCTCTATAGATGTTCCTTACTTCGTCATAAACTACAGGATTATTATCCTCATAAAGGTTTGAGATTCTATCCTCCATCCTTAAAAATGTACTTAATCTCAAACCGTATTGTAAGTTTATCTTTTCACTAAGTGATTGATTTACTGTGATAAAAGCTGCATTATCAAAGGCATATTTGTTATTCAGAGATCTTGCGTTTACTGGAGAATCTTCTCGGGTAGGGACAATTTTTCCTGGGTCTATGCTATAATGGATACTGCTTAACCCATAAGATAAGTCTAAGTCAGGGTTGAGTTCATGATTAATTTGGTAACTTAAATTCAAGTTTGAAATTTTATTTTTGAAATTAAACCCTACTAAATCTAAGTCCAACTCATAGGAGTATTCACTGTAAGATAAGTTCAATTTTGAATTTATTTTTTCATTGAATTGATGCTCCCAGTCCAATACGCCAAAGGCATTTCCGTAAATATTAGTAAAACTGTCATTGATGTTTACATAGTCGAGTCCATAATATCCAGAAAAACTCAATGAATTTTTTTCATCCAAATCAAAATTCAATTTAGTGTTTAAATCATAAAAGTAGGCCGAGTTATTATTATCTGTTAATTCTAAAAACAGATGTGCATACGTGCCCCGCCCACTTAACAAAAAAGAGCTTTTGTCTTTTTCTATGGGTCCTTCTAAAGTCAATTTACTAGAGATAACACCAATGCCACCTTCTCCTTTTAAACTTTGTGTATTTCCATTTTTTTGCTTTATATCTAATACAGAAGAAATTCTTCCACCATAAGTGGCGGGAATTCCACCTTTATAAAGCTTTAAATTCTTAATAGCATCTGGATTAAATATTGAAAAGAATCCAAATAGATGGGAGGAATTGTAGATGAGAGCATCATCTATTAAAATTAAATTTTGATCGGTTGCCCCACCCCTTACATTGAAACCCGCAGCGCCTTCACCTGCGTTGGATACGCCTGGGAGTTGAAGCAATGATTGAATAACATCCACTTCACCAAATACGACTGGGATTTTTTTGATACTTGAAGCATCAAGTTTACTCACGCTCATTTCGGGGTCCCGTATGTTAATCCCTTCAATTCTATCGGAGACGACAACTTCTTCGAGGTCTTCTGTTTTTGAAATTAGTGTAAAGTTTAATATACTATTGGAGCTAAGGTCAACTTCAGTTCTAATGGTTTCAAACCCAATGTATGAAACTTCAATTTTATGTTTTCCTTCACTAAGTCTTATGGAGTATTTTCCGTCGGGATTGGTAACAACTCCTTTATTAGTACCGTCTACAATTATATTAACACCTGGTATAGCTTGCTTATCTTCATCTAATACAACTCCAGAGAGTTCATAACTTTGAGAAAAGCATACAACAGGAATGAGCAGTAAGTACAATAGATTGAAGATGTTCTTGATGGCTAGTAGTTTTGGTAAATGTATTTAACCTTTGTTTCTTAGATTCTGAATATTTCTTTAAAATAAATAAAAAAACTCCTAATATTTAAAGTTTTCTTGTTAGACTTAGTCCATCTCTTATGGGAAGTAAAACGGTTTCAACTCTAGGGTCTTGTTTTAGTAATTGATTATATTGAAGCAATGCAGCAGTGTCTTTGTCTTTTGAACTTAATTCTTCAACCACTTTACCACTCCACAACACATTATCAGACAAAATAAGACCACCAGGCTTGAGTTTATCGATGATCAATTCAAAATAAAGTGGGTAAGAAGATTTATCAGCATCTATAAACACCAAATCAAATTCAGACTTAATTTTTGGTATAATTTGTTTAGCGTCTCCTGTATATTGATGTATTTGTCTACCATAGCCGCTTAAATCAAAGTACTTTCGTTGTAAATCAAAAAGCTCTTCATTACGGTCTACGGTGTGCAGTTTTCCTTCTTCTGAAAGACCTTCAGCAAGACTTAAAGCTGAGTAACCGGTATAAGTGCCAATTTCTAAAATAGATGTTGGGCGTACTAATTTTGAAATCAAACTCAATAATCGACCTTGGTAATGCCCACTCAACATCCTAGGTTGAAGAACTTTTTGCCAGGTTTCTTTGGTCAATTGTTGTAGCAATTCGGGTTCGTCTTCTGAATGTGCTTCAACGTAAGCCTGAAGCTTTGGAGCTATAAAATCCATCAACTAATAATCTTATTTACTAACTCTTCTTTCTTTTTTTCATCATCTCCAAAAAGCCACTGCAACACGTTATCAGACCAGATTTGATCTTTTTCAACTTGGGTAATGATATTTCTTTCTAAAGCTAAATCCAATATCTTACCGGGATAAGAAGACTGTGGCTGGCTTTCCATTTCACCAAGCGGATAAGGGTCATCCAGTCCAGCAAGAATCTGTGAGCTGTTTTGATTTTCTAGAAGCAGTTTCAGCGACCGTGTATCGTGAACCAGTGTATCAAAAAATATATTTTTATGCCCAACCGATTTTCGTGGATGAACTTTGCCTTCAAACAAATCTGGTCTACCATCAAAACCCTGAATTCGTCTACCCAAATTGATTTGGGCCAACTGCCCACCATGAGCAAAACAAACCCTCATGTTAGGATATTTATCAGGATAGCCGTTTAGCGTTAAAAAATGATAAGCATCTGCACATTGAGCCAGCATCCAAATCAAATGAAAACGCCAAGAGGTGTTTTCTAATTTAATAAATTTTTCACCATCGTAAGGATGAATTTCTACGGCTAAATTGTATTTGCTAGCTAGTTCAAAAATGGGTTCATTTTCTTCATCAAAAATACAACGCCAAGTCCCGATACTGTCCATGTAATGAGTTGGTAGGCAAAGTAATTTCAAATCCAACTCTTCTACACAACGTTCAATCTCCCATAGCGCACCTCTCACAAAACCAGGGTGCACTACAAATCCACATGAAAACTTACTGGGATGGTTGTGTTGTATCTTAGCATTAAAGTCATTTTGAAAACGCAAGGCTTTTTTCATTTCTTCAACACGAAGTCCATTTCCGTAGAGTTGAGATAAATTTAGAACAACAGCATGATCTATGTTGTAGCGCTCCATCCATTCTAGTTTTTCGTTGAGAAAAAAACTAGAATCGGTCACAGGTCGCTTCCAACCTTTTTGAAGCATAAACTTTTTATCTTCATCTATCCAAAATATTTCCTTTTCTCGCATAAATGCAGGAATCTCTTCAGGATAAGGAAGAAGATGGGAGTGGCCATTAATTCTAAGCTTCCGTTTTGTCATTTTTAATATCTAACTTCTAATATTTAACTTTTAAAAACTTACTCTTCTATCAAATGCTTCATTTTCCAAGCTTCAAACGTATTGAGAATTAAGCCTGCAATGGTCATAGGCCCAACACCTCCAGGAACGGGAGTGAGGTAACCAGCTTTTTTTGACACTTCATCAAAATCGCAGTCGCCAACCAATTTTCCTGTATCTAACCGATTGATACCCACATCTATCACTACAGCTCCTTCTTTGACCATGTCTGCAGTCAAAAAACCTGGCTTACCAACGGCAACTATTACAATGTCTGCTTTACGAGACTCTTCTATCAGAAGTTCTCTTGGAGTATAAATATCGCAGGAGGTAACAGTAGAACGCCCAACCTCAAAATCATTTCCCAGCATGATAGAGATAGGTTTTCCTACAATATTGGATCGACCTATCACCACCACATGTTGACTATTTGTGGGGATGTTATAATGCTGTAATAATTTCAAAATACCATAAGCAGTTGCTGGACGCATCGATTTTTGTCCTAAAGCCATTTTACCAAAATTAAGTGGATGAAAGCCATCTATATCTTTATAGGCACTTATTTCATTGATGATGGGTTTGGGGTCTATATGATCTGGAAGTGGTAATTGAACGATAAAACCATCAAAATGGGACTTATTGAGAATTTTAATTTCAGAAATCAAATCGAAAGTTGAAATGTTTTCATCAAATCGTATAATTTTATGGTTGATCTCTGCTTTTTCACAAGCTTTTATTTTTCCTCTCACGTAAGATTCACTTGCTGCATTATGACCTACCATAACAATGGCAATGCTAGGTCTAGATAAATTGTAGCCAAGGTGTTTTTTTTTGATATGATAATCTATATCTTCTTTTACTTTTTTTAGAATTTCTCTAGAAACCGCTTTACCATCAAGTAATTTCATTTCATTAATTTATAGGTTGAAAATCAATTCGTTTTGCTCTGCTTTTTTGGAAACTTCAAGCACCAAATTTAATTTTTCTTTTAGACTCATTTCAGTTTTTAAAATTTTTTTTCTCAACATTTCTTGTATCACTAGATCTTGAGCACGTCCCTGGCTTATCGCCTTGGTGTAGGGAAGGTCTTCTCTGAAGGTCACCAGCGAATATTTAGAATGGTATTCATTAGGGAATTCTTTTTCAAACTCTAGCTCCAGTTTTCGCTTTTCTAAGAAGACTTCATCGGCCGTATGCGATTTCATTTCATGAAAATTATCCAGCGCCAGGTCTGCAATCGCATCAGCATCTATCTTTCTTTCTTTGCTGAAATTTTCAAATGCTTTTGTGATGTCGAAATCACTTTCAGCTAAAGCTTTATCAAATTCCACTACATCTTCAAAAGACGCATTCATGCCTTGCCCGTAAAATGGTACGATGGCATGGGAAGCATCACCCATCAACAAGGTTTTACCGTAAGTCCAGGGGAAACAGCGAATTGTTCCCAATGGAGCCGTAGGATTTTTAAAAAATTCAGTTTTCAAATCAGGCATCAACTCATAAGCATCGGGATAGACTTCCTTAAAGTATTCCTCAACGATAGCGTCCGTCGTCAAATTATTGAAATTATACTTGCCGCCTTCGTAAGCCAAAAACAA
>PXBV01000286.1 GCA_003565575.1 Psychroflexus sp.
ACGACAGATAAACACATTTTAAGACGATTTTACATCCTGGCAACACTGCTGGTTTTTGTGTTTTTTCTTTTGGGCTACAAGCTTTTTGATATTCAAATGGTTGAGGGGAAAAAATACAAAGACTTAGCTCAACAAACTGTTTATAAAAATTTCAGTATAGAACCCAATCGAGGGAATTTGTATGATACCCATATGAATTTACTAGCTACATCTGTCCCGAAGTATGATGTTCGCTTTGATGCTGTGACAGTTTCAGAAGCGAATTTTCAAAAATATGCCTCCGCATTAGCCTCAGAGTTGGCGGGCTTATTAGGGAATACTAAAGCCTATCACCTTCAAAAGTTAAAACGAGCAAGAGAGGCAAGAAACAGATACGTGCTTATCGCAAAACAATTAGATTATTCTGAATACATCACTATAAGAGAGTTTCCGTTGTTTAACTTAGGTCCTTACAAAGGCGGTTTTATAGCAGAACAGTCTACCGTAAGAGAAAATCCCCTTGGAAAAATAGGAGAGCGGACTGTAGGTTTTGGAAATGTAGGTTTGGAAGGCGCATTTGATGAATTTTTAAAAGGTAAACATGGGAGAAGACTCAAACAAAAAATTGCTAAAGGACAATGGAAGCCTATCAGTGATGCAAATGAAGTTGAGCCTGTAGACGGTTACGATGTAATTTCTACCATAGACGTAAATATACAAGATGTAGCTCATCATGCTTTGCTTGAACAACTTGAGTATTTTGAAGCAGATCACGGCAGTGTAGTAGTGATGGAGACCAAAACAGGGGAGGTGAAAGCCATATCCAATCTAGGTCGGATTAAGAATTCTAATAAATATTATGAAAAATTAAATTATGCGGTTTATGAGCCTCATGAGCCAGGATCTACATTTAAGCTGATGAGTATGGCTGCTGCATTGGAAGATAAAGTGATAGATACAAGTACAGTTTTTGATACTAAAAATGGAATGGTTCAGTTTTTTGACCGTAAAGTTTTTGACTCTAAACCTGGCGGTTATGGTAAAATCACAGCAATGGAAGCTTTTGAGGTCTCTTCCAATACGGCTTTTGCGAGTATGATTTATGATAATTACAAACATAAACCTGAGCAGTTTGTGAATCGTCTTTACAATATGGGCTTAAACCAAAAGTTGGGTTTAAAGATAAAAGGAGAGGGTCAACCTCTTATTCCTCATCCAGACGATAATAATTGGTACGGAACCACACTGCCTTGGATGTCTTTTGGGTATGGGGTGTCGCTTACAGCATTACAAACTCTTACGTTTTATAATGCTATTGCAAATGATGGCGTAAAAATCAAACCTAAATTCATTAAGCAAGTAAGGGACAAACACACCTTGGTTCATTCTTATTCAGAACCCGTTGTAGAAGGTAGCATATGTTCTAAAGAAACTGCGTCTAAGTTAAAACGAATGATGGAAGGTGTTGTGAAGACCGGTACTGGAAGTAATATTGCGCACTCCAATTTTTCCATGGCTGGAAAAACTGGAACTTGCCAAACAGAATATTGGATAGAATCTGGTAGGTATGTCTCCTCATTTGTAGGCTATTTTCCGGCTGATGAGCCAAAATATTCTTGCATTGTAGTTGTCCATAAACCCAATCCAAAGATTGGTTATTATGGCAGTACGGTAGCAGCTCCAGTCTTTGCAAAAATTGCTCAAAAGATTTTTATAGATACACCTTTAATCGATGAAATTATTGATGCAGACCTGCAAGCAGAGGTAGTAAATACATCTTATGACAACTACTATGAAACCTCTCAGGCTTATAAAACCGTCATGCCAAACTTGGTAGGTTATCCAGCTATGGATGCCGTTTCTATTCTTGAAAACTTAGGGCTTAAGGTGAATTTAATTGGAGAGGGAAAGGTGAGAAAACAATCCATCAAAGAAGGAGTAAAAGTTACAGAGAATCAAAACATAAATTTAATATCAGGTTGAAAATTTTAAAAGACATATTATACAAGGTTTCTATTGAATCAGTTAAAGGTTCTACAGCTGTTGAGGTGAATACTATTCAATTTGATAGTCGGAAAGTATCAAATAAAGACGTTTTTGTTGCAATAAATGGCGTAGTAGCAGACGGGCACTTATATATAGAAACTGCCATTCAAAATGGTGCTAAAGTTGTAGTCTGCGAAAATTTGCCAGATAACATCGCTTCTGAAGTTACTTACGTCCAAACAAAAGACAGCAGGGAAGCTTTAGCTTTTATGGCGTCTAATTATTATGAAAATCCTTCATCTAATTTAAAGTTGATTGGAATTACAGGAACCAACGGAAAAACCACTGTAAGTTCACTTTTATATCAACTTTTTAAAACACTTGGTTATAAAGTAGGTCTTATCTCAACGGTAGTTATCAAAATTGATGATAAGGAGTTTTCAACAAGATTAACAACTCCAGATTCTATTACAATCAATGCTTACCTAAAGCAAATGAACCAGGCAGGGATAGAGTATTGCTTTATGGAGGTAAGCTCGCATGGGATTGCACAACATAGAACATTAGGCCTAGACTTTGATGGAGGAGTTTTTACCAACCTCACCCAAGATCATTTAGACTACCACGCTAGCTTTGCTGAATATAGAGACGTTAAGAAGCGGTTTTTTGATCAACTTCCTGCGGGTGCCTTTGCGCTCACCAACTTAGATGATAAAAACGGTAATTATATGCTTCAAAACACCAAAGCCAGAAGCTATGGTTACGCTTTGAAGAGCCTTACGGATTATAAGGTTAAAATTCTTGAAAAAAGCTTTTCAGGTTTGATGCTTAATATCAATGGACATGAAGTTTGGTCAAGATTTATAGGAGATTTTAATGCCTACAACTTATTAGCAGTTTACGCAACCGCAGATGTATTAGGGGTAGAGCAGTTGGAAAACCTTCAAGTTCTAAGTCGGTTAAAGCCCGTAGATGGGAGGTATCAGCATCATGTTTCTGAAACGGGCATACATGTGATAGTAGATTATGCGCATACGCCAGACGCTTTAAAAAATGTATTACAAACCACCAATGAAATCAGAACTAGAAATGAACAGCTCATTTCTGTTGTAGGTTGTGGAGGAGATCGGGATAAAAGCAAGCGCCCACTAATGGGGCAAATTGCTGCTAACTTGAGTACTCAAGTCATTTTTACAAGTGATAATCCTAGAACAGAAAATCCAGACGAGATTATTAAAGCTATTGAAAAAGGAGTAGAACCTCAAGATATAGCTAAAACGTTAAGCATTTCTTCAAGAAAAGACGCTATTAAAACAGCCTGCAAGCTAGTTAAATCTGGGGATATTATAGTCATAGCAGGAAAAGGACATGAGACTTACCAGGAAGTAAATGGGGTGAGAACAGATTTTGATGATTTAAAAATTGTAAAAGGCTTTTTAGCTCAGTTAAACAAATAAGGTATGTTGTACCCAATATTAGAGTTTTTAGAAAGTAATTTTGATCTTCCAGGAGTACGTTTGTTTCAATACATCTCCTTTAGAGCTGCTGCTGCTATCATCATATCTTTACTTATTTCTACAATTTATGGGAAGCGTATTATCTTGTTTTTACAAAGAAAGCAAATTGGAGAAAGCGTAAGAGAATTAGGTCTAGAAGGACAAAAAGAAAAAGCTGGAACTCCTACTATGGGTGGACTCATCATAATTTTCTCAACCCTTATTCCTGTCATTTTACTTTGTCAACTTCAAAATATTTACATCATTCTTTTAATTGTGACTACTCTTTGGATGGGTGCCATTGGTTTTTTGGATGATTATATTAAGACCTTCAGAAAAAATAAAGAAGGTCTTCAAGGAAGGTTCAAAGTGGTAGGACAAGTAGGTTTAGGAATATTTGTTGGAACAGTGATGTATTTTCATCCAGATGTGACTGTAAGGCAAGAAACTAAATTTGCAAAGGAGCAAACCGAAGAATTAATGAGCCGTGATAGGTTTAACGAAGAGAAATCTACTACAACTACTATTCCTTTCTTTAAAAATAACGAATTGGATTACTCCAAAGCTATTTCATGGATAAGCGAAGGGGCTGCTTCTTACGCATGGATCATTTTTATACCTGTTGTTATTTTTATTGTCACAGCAGTTTCTAACGGTGCAAACTTAACGGATGGCATTGATGGTTTAGCAGCAGGAAGTTCAGCTATTATAGTGCTTACCTTGGGTATCTTCGCATGGATTTCTGGAAATGTGGTATTTTCAGATTACCTTAATGTCATGAACATCCCTCGATCTGGTGAAATGACAATTTTTATAAGCGCATTTGCTGGAGCTCTGGTAGGATTTTTATGGTATAATACTTATCCAGCCCAAATCTTTATGGGAGACACAGGAAGTCTCACCATTGGTGGCATTATAGCGGTAATAGCTATTGCTACACGTAAGGAGCTATTAATCCCAATCCTTTGTGGAATATTTTTTATTGAAAACCTATCCGTTGTGCTTCAAGTGGGATGGTTTAAATATACCAAGAAAAAATTTGGAGCAGGAAGGCGTATTTTTTTAATGTCTCCACTTCATCACCATTACCAAAAACTAGGATTTCATGAGTCTAAAATTGTTGTAAGGTTTTGGATTATTGGAATTCTTTTGGCAGTCATCACTATTGTAACCCTTAAAATTAGATAAATGAAAAAGCTTGTCGTTTTAGGGGGAGGAGAAAGTGGAGTTGGTGCAGCTATATTGGGTAAGAAGCAATCTTATGATGTCTTTTTATCGGATTCAGCTTCGCTAAAACCTAAATTTAAATCGAAATTAAATTCAGAATCAATTGCGTTTGAAGAAGCAGGGCACAACGTGTCTAGATTAGCAAAAGCGGACCTTATCGTGAAAAGTCCTGGTATTTCTGATGATTTGAAATTGATAAAAGATTTAAAATCTAAAGGCATTCAAATTATTTCAGAAATTGAATTTGCCTCTTGGTTTACTGATGCCAATATTATTGGTATAACGGGTTCTAATGGAAAAACGACTGTCACCAACATGGTGTTTCACATCTTAAGCAATGCTGGCTTATCGGTATCCATGGCTGGGAATGTAGGTTTTAGTTTTGCTGAACAAGTGGCAAAGCAAGACTTTCATAATTATGTCTTGGAGCTTAGTAGTTTTCAATTAGATGGAATAGAAAGGTTTAAACCTCATATCGCCATCTTAACCAGCATAACTCCAGATCACTTAGATCGATATCACAATAATTTTGAAGAATATATTGAAGCAAAATTTAAGATTACCCAAAATCAAACTGAACAAGATTTTCTTATCTACAATAAAGATGACCAAGTTATTGTGGATTGGATTGAAACTCACAATTTAAGAGCTCAACTTATTCCATTCACAATGGAAACTCTTGGAGAAGATATTTCTGCATTTATAGAAAACAATAACATACACATCAAATTAAATCATAATTCATTCACCATGTCATTAACCGATTTAGCCGTAAAAGGCGACCACAATACCAGAAACGCTATGGCTGCTTCAACAGCGGCTAGGTTACTCAAAATAAGAAAACAGACCATAAGAGAGAGTATGGAAAGTTTTCACGGGGTTGAGCACAGGCTAGAACAGCTTGGAAAAATCAACAAAGTAAATTTTATAAACGACTCCAAAGCTACTAATGTAAATGCCACATTTTATGCGCTTGGAAGTATGAATGCTCCTACCGTTTGGATTGTTGGTGGTGTAGATAAAGGCAACAAATATGAAGACTTGCTAGCTTTAGTGAATGAAAAAGTAAAAGCTATTGTGTGTCTTGGTATTGATAATCAAAAAATAATTGAGGCTTTTAGCAATTGTGTTGATGTTATTTTAGAGACCTCTAGTATGCAAGATGCTGTTGCAAAGGCCTATGAATTAACAGAAGAAAATGATACCGTCTTATTATCTCCAGCTTGTGCAAGTTTTGATTTATTTGAAAACTACGAGGATAGAGGTAGGCAATTTAAAAACACAGTTCAAGGGTTAAAAAAATAAAACAGAATGTCAACTAATTCAGGGATAAAAGATTTTTTTAAAAGTATAAAAGGTGATAAGATGTTATGGTCTGTGGCTGCACTCTTGGCTATTTTTTCTTTTATCCCAGTGTATAGTGCTTCAAGTAACTTAGCTTACCTTCATGGCGCTAGTGGTAGCACATTTACGTATTTAGTAAAACATTTTATGCATCTTGTTTTAGGTTTTTCCATTTTATATGCTACCCATAAAATACCTTACCGTTACTTTAGGGGTCTGTCTATTATCATGTTGCCGATAGTGATTATCTTGCTTATTGTGACCTTATTGCAAGGCACAACCATGCAAGGTGCAAATGCAAGTCGGTGGATTCAAGTTCCTATTGTTAATTTTTCTTTTCAAACCTCTACGCTAGCCTCTGTTGTGTTATTGATTTATGTAGCGAGATATTTGTCTAAAATAAAGGAAACAACCTACACCTTTAAAGAAACAATTTTGCCTCTCTGGATTCCTGTTTTTCTGGTCATAGGCTTAATTCTGCCCGCTAATTTTTCAACAGCTGCCATAATATTTTTCATAGTATTGTTACTCACCTTTATAGGAGGATATACATTCAAATACACAGCGGCTATTGTGGGTGTAGGCTTAGTGGGTTTAGTCTTGTTTGGGCTCACTGCTAAAGCTTTTCCAGATTTGTTCCCAAATAGAGTAGACACCTGGATAAGCAGAGTAGAAAATTTTACAGGAGATGAGCAAAGTCGAGAAAAGTATCAGGTAGAAAAAGCAAAAATAGCCATTGCAACTGGAGGAATTACAGGCAATGGAATAGGCAAAAGCGTACAACGCAATTTCTTGCCTCAATCGTCTTCAGACTTTATTTATGCTATTATAGTAGAAGAGCTCGGCATGGTAGGCGGTTTTGGGGTCATTTTGGCTTATTTGTTTATGCTGTATAGAATTGCAATTATTGTGACCAAGTCAGAAACCACTTATGGGCGTTTATTAGTAGTTGCTGCAGGTATTCCCATTATTTTTCAAGCTTTTATCAATATAGCAGTTGCAGTAGAACTATTGCCAGTAACAGGGCAAACTTTACCTTTAGTAGGAAGCGGAGGAACTTCTATCTGGATGACCTGCTTATCTTTAGGGATAGTTATAAGTGTAAGTGCCAATAACGAGGTAAACGCCATTGAGCAAGCCAAGCAGAAAGAGAAAGAAGAGAATCTAGCCATAGAAAATCCATTAGAAGTATTAAGCGAAACGATATGAGCAGTAAACGGTACATGATTTCTGGAGGTGGTACAGGTGGACATATCTACCCGGCTATTGCTATTGCTGAAGAGCTAAAGCAGAGACATCCCGATGCCGCCTTTTTGTTTGTAGGCGCTAAAGATAAAATGGAGATGAGCAAAGTGCCAGAAGCAGGTTTTGAAATTGAAGGCCTTTGGATTTCTGGAATCCAACGCAACTTCACGCTTACCAACTTGATGTTTCCATTTAAGCTTATGAGTTCTATGTTGAAAGCCAGAAAACTAATTAAGAGCTTCAATCCTAATGCAGTCATTGGAACTGGCGGATTTGCCAGCGGACCTTTATTGAAAATGGCTGCCGTTTTAGGCATTCCAACTTTAATTCAAGAACAAAATTCTTTTGCAGGTATAACCAACAAGTGGTTAGCCAAAGATGCTCACTCCATCTGTGTGGCTTATGAAGGTATGGAGCGATTTTTCCCAAAAGACAAAATCGTATATACTGGCAATCCCATCCGCAAGGATTTACTAGAAGTTCAAAACAAAAGAGAAAAAGCAATTGCGCATTTTGAATTAAATTCAGAAAAGAAAATCTTGTTGATTGTTGGCGGGAGTTTAGGTTCTAAAAGAATCAATGAGTTGATAGAAAGTCAATTAAATCTATTTGAAGCAGAAAACCTTCAAGTCTTGTGGCAGTGTGGTAAACTGTACTTTGAAAGGTACGCTTCCAAGCAAACACCGAGTATTAAGGTCTTGAAATTTATTTCCAAAATGGATTTGGCGTACGCCGCTGCAGATGTCATTATTTCAAGGGCTGGTGCTGGTGCGGTAAGTGAATTAAGCCTAGTAGGCAAACCTGTAATTTTTATCCCATCTCCTAATGTAGCAGAAGATCATCAAACTAAAAATGCACAGTTTGTAGAATCAAAACAGGCCGCCATCATGTTAAGAGAAAAAGAATTGGACGCTCATTTTGAAAAGACATTTTTAAAGTTGCTTAAAGACTCAAAGCTTCAAAATCAACTATCAAAAAACATTTTAAAACTAGCCAAACCTCTGGCCACAAAAGCCATAGTAGATGAAGTAGAACGTATAGAACGCCCAGCAAGATGAAGGAGATAAAGCAATATACAGATGTGTTTTTGATCGGTATTGGAGGTATCGGTATGAGTGCCTTGGCGCGCTATTTTAAACAAAAAGGCTTACAGGTAGCTGGTTATGACAAAACCTCATCAGAATTAACAAATACGTTGACCTCTGAAGGCATCGATGTAACGTATTCTGAAATGGTTTCAAGTTCAATAAAAAATCTATCTAAGGCTTCTACATTGATTATTTACACACCTGCATTAGTAAAAACTTCAAAATTAGTAGAGTACTTTACTTTAAAAGGGTTTGATCTGTTCAAACGTTCTGAAGTTTTGGGATTTATCACGAAAACTTTACCCACTTTAGCAGTGGCTGGCACTCACGGTAAAACTACTACCAGTGCCATTTTGATTCACTTGCTTAAAGCTAACGGGATAAAACTCTTAGGTTTTTGCGGGGGAATTCTTCAAAATTACAATACCAATTATATTGGTGATGGTGAAGAGGTGGTAGTGGTAGAAGCAGATGAGTTTGATAGGTCTTTCTTGCACCTTCACCCAACCGCTGCCGTTATTAATTCGATGGATGCAGATCATCTAGATATTTATGAAACTACAGAAAAGCTAGTAGGTGCTTTTCAAGATTTTGCAGGACGAGTCCCCAAAAATCACCTTTACGCAAAGTCTGGTTTGAAGTTAAAAGACGCTCATTTTATCAGTTTACATGAAAATGCAGAAGTTCAAGTCCAGGACATTAGAGTAGAAAATGGATGTTATACATTCAACTTCAAAACAGGGAATTGTTACTTGAAAAATTTACAATTTTATTTGCCAGGTCATCATAATATCTTTAATGCAGCAGCTGCATTGGCTTTAGCAATAGATTTTAAGCCCCAATTGGCTCATTCGTTTGGCAAAGCGCTCCAAAGCTTTAAAGGGGTAAAGCGGAGGTTCAATTATTTACATAAGACCAAGGATTTGGTGCTTATAGATGATTATGCGCATCACCCCAAAGAAATTGATGCCGTGCATCAAGCTGTTTCAGAAATGCATCCAGAAAAAAGGACAGTAGTTATTTTTCAGCCTCATTTGTATTCAAGGACCAAAGATTTTGCACAAGAATTTGCAGTTAGCTTAGCACGGTTTGATGAGGTGTATCTCCTGGATATATATCCAGCAAGAGAAGCCCCAATTGATGGCGTAACTTCTGCATTTCTTTTGAATTTAATACAGAATCAAAACAAATATTTAATTACAAAAACAGACATCAGCAAGCGTATTGAAACTGCACACGGAGAAGTAGTAACCTTGTTGGGTGCAGGAGATATAGGAGTGGAGGCTTTGAAACTTAAAAAGGATTTACATGAAATGGATTAAGTTAAACCATATACGATTATTAGCAATCCTTGGAGTGCTCAGCTTCCTCATGGGTTTTGCTAATCATCGTCAAAATTTAAAACCCATTCAAAGCATAGAAGTCAAGCTTTTAGATGCTTCTAAAATTTTTATCACAGAAGC
>PXBV01000333.1 GCA_003565575.1 Psychroflexus sp.
CCAATACCAGTTTACAAAATCAAAATGGTGCTTCACCTAGTACTGTGAGTTATTGTTTTGAGGTTACAGTGCCTGCCAGTGTAACTGAGATTGGTTTTGGCCTCCAAGGTGATGATTTAGACCCGAGTCCTATTGTTTGTCAACCTGGAGCTAGTGTTATGATAGATGAATTACCGGACTGTATTTGCGATGAATGTGAAGACATAGAACTTTCTTTTGACGATTACACCATTGCATTAAATGGGAGTAATGATAATCAATTTGATATCAACGGAAACCTAAATGCAAATGTTCCGATTTATGGCGTTGAAGTCCAGATACAATCCTATAGTTATTCTGCAAATCCTTCAGCCTGTACATCTGGCGTTAGCAGTGTTGAAGAGTCTGGAATGATTCTCGTGCCTGGTACTACAATAAATGGTTCTACGTCTTTTCAAATGGCCAATGAAACTATTTCTGGAAGTCCAAACACCAACAACAATGCAACCAAAAACATAACCTATACGAGTACGTCTGCATTGTCTGGTGCTATACCTATTAATCTTACTGTTGGCTTGCCAGGACCACTCCCTGGATTTGACCCCGATTGTTGTGAAATCGAATATAGCTTATGCGTTAAAATAAAAGTTATTTATGATGAAGAAAATTGCAAGTCCTGTGTATTTACACATTGCTTTACCTTCAATAACCAATAAAATGACTATCATGAAAACTATAATTTATCATTTGAAAACATATATTTCTGTAGTATTTTTTCTTTCAATCACCACAGGATTTTCGCAAATTGTTTTAAACCCCAACCCAAATACTAACACTTGCAATTTAAATGGTGAAACCGTAACGGTTTCTGTACCTTCAGAAGCACTCACGGGAGACAATATCCCGCTTAACATCACTCTACCTGGAAGTTATGATGCTAATTGTGTGAAAAGTGTGAGTATCACGCCGTCCAGCAATTTAACTTTTCAAAGCTCTGGAGCCATACCTTTTAGTGACGTTGGCGGAGGTATTTATGAAAATGACTCCTCACCTACTTTAAACGGAAATGATGGACATAATTTTAATGTATTTTTCAAATTCCCTGGTTTTGTAACCTGCAATGGAGATGTAGGAACGTTTGATGTAAAAATCACATTGGATTGTGATGGTGAAGTTAGTACGTGCACCATCCCAGTAAGTGTGATTGCAAGAGCAGATAATTACTGGAGTGTTGAAAAAGAATATGTGACGGGTAATTTAACTTGTGGAGTTTCTCAATGGAGAGTAAGAGTTATTCATAACAACCCCAATGGTTCTGGTTTAGGAACTTATAGTTTATCAGGAAATGTTACCGAGAACCCAAGCGTGCCTGTCATAAATGGTAGTGTATTCAACTTCAATAATTCTATGATGATGAATAACAGCCAATACCCATTGAATATTCAACTTCAAAATTGCTCCCCAGAAGGAGCGGTCATAACAAATTCTGCTGAGTATAATTTTTCTCTTGGTGATGGCTGTGAGACTATGACGGGTACCGTTACAGCAGATTCTGATCCGCTAATTTCTCCAAATGCAGACTTGTCCTTTACCAAACAGGTTCGTGATAATAACGGATATTGGGAGTCTCATCCATATTTCAACTTATCTCCTGGATGTTCAGGTTATTTTTGGATTAACGTTCAAAATAACGGTAATGTACCTTGGACGGATATTGAAATTACAGATAACTTAAATATTCCTGGAATTACAATTACATCTATTCAGGCACCTGGCGGTTGGACGTCTAATCTTGGATTAAACCCTGCACAAAATGCCAATTACACCTTTACCGCTCCACCAGGTTTCACCTTAAATCCTGGGGAATCAAGAACTATCTTCATATTTTTTGATGTAGATACAGGAGCATCTATTGGTTCTACAATTGGTAACACGGCATCTATCTCTTACAATGCAAGTGGTTCTGGCAGCGGAGGATCAAGTGGTGGTGGCTCTACAGCATGCCCTGGGATTAATTGTCCAGAAATTGATACCTCTGTCCAAAATACAACGGCAACTGTAGATTTTGAAGTGACCAACCCTGAGCCTAGAGCTTCTATAAAAAAATGCATCATCAATCCACCTAATTCTGTAGTCCCACCAATTTACCAAATTGGAGATAATATAGAATTCAGTATTATGATAGGAAGCTCTGGATCTGCAGATTTATCTACTGTAGTTTCTGATGCCTTAGGAATGCCAGGTCAAAATTTACAAATTGACCCAAATAGCATTAGCTACGCTTATTATGAAAATGAAAGTAGAGGACTGAGGAATACATGTAACCCAAACTTTGGAGCATCCACTCCTCCTCCATTCGCAGTTGTGGCAGACACAAGCAATCTTCAAGATCCTTCATGGACCATTACAGATATGCCTGGCATCTGTGATTACAATAGATCTAATTTTTTAGTCATTACATTTCAAGCCGAAGTTCTCCCTCAATTATTTGGTACCAAAACCAATACGGCTAGTATTCCACAGCCTGCTGGTAATGGAACTCTATCCAGTCCCGTCAATTATACCATTGACCAAGTTGGCGTTCTTGAAATCCAAAAAGATGCCGATGAAGAGTTTGTAGAAAATGGACAAAATTTTAATTATGAAATTACACTTTCTAATACGGGTAGCGTCCCACTAAATCAAGTAGTTGTGACTGATATGTTGCCTAACTGCGTTTCAGTGAGTGGGCAAGTTAGCATAGAAGATGAATTTGGCAGCTCTGTTCCATTCAGTACATCAGGAAACCTAATTATAAATCTAGACCCAAATTCAGAATTAATACCAGGCAATGATTTTACGGTAACTATTCCTGTTACAAAATCTGGCAGTGGAACTTGTTGCAATGAAAGTGTTGCTGTTACAGCCAATATGACTACGTCTGGCGTAAGTCTTAGCGCTAACTATGGCAGCGAATCTGCACCAGCAGCTTGTGTAACAGGAACAGACTGTTGTGAAATAGATGATTTTGACGCCAGTATTCAAGAAAATAATGGAAGTTTTGAAGTATTTATAAATGGCGGTAGCGTTCCTTTACAAGAAGTAGAAATTTCTATGGTGGATTATCATATTGAATATAATGAAGACGAATGTCAACCTTCAGATTTAGGAATTTTTGGGACATTAACGACCTCTAATACTACTTTAGGCAACCTTATTCTCGCTCCAGGTGATAATGGAACGAGTAGCTTAACTTGGGGGCTTGGTAGTCCATCTGTTTTTAATTCAACTGTAAGCCTGGATATACTTGACCCAGAAGTCTTGAATCTGGATTGTTGTGATGTTGAATTTTACTTCTGCTTAAAGGTGAAAGTTAAGAATGTAAATTGTGAAGATTGTGAAACCATTGTATGCTATTCAAGCAGTGGTGACACTAGTGATCCAAGCGACGATCCAAGACCTTGCGAAATTAACATCGACCCTCTAGAGGATAGTTATTGTGTGGGAGATGAAATCAATCTCAATTGGAATACCAACACTACTGGAAATCTAAACATTGTGATAACCGATGGTACTAATATTTGGAACACAGTGGCGACTAATGTTCCAAGCAATCAGGGTTCATTCCAATATACCATCCCTAATTCTATAGATTGTGATAAAGATTGGTATTTTAATATTTCTTTCAATGATTATGATGGCGAATGTTGGTCTAGCAGCACCAAATTTAGAGTGAAGTGTTGTGGAGAAGAACCAGACTGTGAATGTGGCAAATGGCTTGGCGAAAGTGTGTCAATAAAAGGATATAAGGAACGTATTCCGAGAGATCCTACTAAAAAGATAAACCTAAAGCCGTATTTTGAATCTAAAACCAACTGCGGTGACCGTGTTGAATTAAAACCTGGAATGAATTACACATTTACAGCACCCAACTATGTTTGCAACCCAGAAGATTGTGATGTAGAATATATGTGGGAAGTCATTGGTGAAGACGGAACGATTTCATCTGGAAGTGGGCAAAATTTCAACTTTACTTTTAATAATTTTGGTACATATAAAATCGTGTTTACCCCCATTTGTGGTGGTAAGAGGTGCAGTCCGTGCGTTATAGGAGTTATCATCAATCGGTTTGACACTGCAGAACCTTATGAACCTAAAGAACCTTTTAGACCATTTAGAAATTAAAAGGTAAACTAAAATCTACTTCATCGAAGGCTGCCTCAGTTTTATTAAAATTGAGGTAGTCTTTTTAGTATTATCTTGAATAGTCCTTAGCTGTAAAAAACACCAAAAAAGTGCATGAAATGAATTCGCCTTTTTAACTGATCTTTCAAAAAGTTTTGTCAAGACTTTTCGCTTAATCAAATATTTAAGAAGAAGTGATATGATGAAGGTTATTATAGTCTCAAGTATAAACTAAAACAGCTTTATGATTTTACTAGTTTTAACTAATGCATTTTGGATTTAAGTTGAATTTACCAGCTAAATTCTGATATAGAAATATCATCAAATAAAAAGTCTTCAGTCGCTTCAAAAAAGCGATCTCCCTCTTCTTTATTATTTCGTAATGAAAAGCTGTAGTTATCTGGGGTTCCAAGTATTCTAATCCCTACATAATTTGTGTTTCGGGATGTATCCTTGTAGATAATTTCATCTTCTTGTTCTGGATCTATTTCTTTTTTACTTCTACCAAATAACTTTTTCATTGCCACTTGAGTTACCATTTTAAGTGGAATTCTTAAGTAATAATCCATCTCTAAATCTAAACTTTGCTTACCTGAAAGCTGCATAAACCCAAGAGAAGAATTAAGAAGCATATTAGGAATAATCAAGTTGCCATCCTTTAATTTTAAACGATTTTCCATTTTTCCAAAGAAAACTTTGTTTAAGTTTTTATCATCAAAATACTCTGATAATATTAGCATAGGCTCAAAATTTTCTAGCATACCATCGGTTACTGAAACGTCAATATCTAATTCGCTTTTTTCAATATAAGGAGTTAAATCTGCATGTAATAAAATTTTTCCATTAATTCTACCCGTTAATCTACCATGGAGATTGTCAGAAATAATTTGGTCTTGACCAAAATTATCAAATTTAAATAGCAGTTGGTCTAAATCTACATTTTGCAATTTTAAATCGGGATGCATATAAATACTATCAGGATTAGAACCATTAAAATAGCCAGAAAGATCCACTTTTCCACTTGCGGCTTCAAAACGCATATCATCAAAGAATACGTAATGATTTTTTTGAATACGCATCTTGGATGTTAAATTTTTAAGGTTGTAATTATGATAATTTAAAGTTCCAATAGAAGCGTTAATTTCCATATTTGGAAATGGAACTTCAAAGATATTAAACACATCATCATGGTTTACTGGCTCATCAGTTACTTCTTCATAATTTGTTAATTCATCCAAATCTAAGTACAAAGCCTTAAAATCAATTCTATTTCCTTTTTTTAAGAGCACTTCATCCTCTCCAAAATAATACTGCCCTCCAATATTGAATTGAGATTTCCCTAGTTTTCCTTTAAAGTTATTGAAAGTAAGTTGGTCATTTTCTAAATGAAACTTGCCTTCAAAATTTTCAAACTTTAAAGGGTGGATGTTCATGTTTCCTTCAAAAGAATGAAGAAAAAAGTCTGAAGAGCTTAACGCATTATTATAATGTAATTCAATCTTTCCCGTAGTTTTAATGTTTCTTAAAACTTCTTCTCTATAATCTTCTGGAACATGATTTTGTTCTCTATAAGTAAATATATCATTTAACCTAAACAAATTGGAAGCTATATCAAAATCAAAAACAACATCACCATTTAAAGTATCTTGAAAGTAAAGATCATAATTAGATAGATTACCACTTATTTTAAAATCAGAGTCGTCTACCATTCCTTTGAAGTCCACAACCTCTAGGTTATGTTTATCGATGTAAACCCTTGCATAAAAATCATGAAGTTCATGAGGATAATGCGTTAGTTTTCCAAAAAAATCTTCAACATAAAAGGTTCCGACTGGTAAGTTTTCTGAAAGCTCAAAGGTATTAGCAGCTCCTTCAAATTTTAATTTGGTTTTTAAATTATGTATTTGCTCATCCATTGCAAATTCTTGCCCATCTTGAGAGCGGGTTATGGCTTTTAAATCAATTAGTTTTGAATCTAGTTCAAGGTTAACCTTTACTGTTTCATTTGTTTTATGCACAATATCAGGCAAATTGGTAAGTGTTCCTTTTATGCCAAGGTCTGATTCACCTAGCTTAAACTTAAAATTTTCAATGGTTGTCAATTTCTTATCCATTTTCGCTTTCAAATTCAAATTTGAAATGGGTAGATGATAAGAGTCTGTTGTAAAGTTCAAATTATTGATTTCCAATTCTGAATAATAAGATTGATTAAATTCAGACAAGGCTAATTCTGGGTTTTCTAAATCAATGATGTCATTAAAATTCATTTTTAATTTAACTTGGCCTCTTAAGTTTTTCATTGTATTCAAGTTAAAAAACCCTGAGAGGAAGTCAAGGTCAAAATCTGATTCTAACTTTAAATTAATTTCAGGGCTTTCAAAATTTGTAATGCTTAAATCTGCAAGAAAAACTCCAGATTCTGGTGAGGCACTCAGGTTTTGAATTTTTAACTCTGAAGTTCTTAAATGGCGTTCTTCTCCATTTGAAAATATTCCCAAGAAATTCAGGTTACTTAATTTAGTATTAGCTTCTATATTATCAAAAAAGCCATTTTCGCAACCAAATTTGGCCTCTACATAGGGAGAAAACCCATTTATGGATTTACCTTTAAGGCTGGCTTCAAAAAAAACATCTCCAGAATTTTCATAGAGTTTTAATGCCTCTCCTACCTCTTGGGGTGACAAACCAATTAGAAGGTCAAAATTATTTTTGACCCCACCAAATTCTAAGTCCATTTCCACATCATTAGCTAAATCTATAGAACCACTCATGGAAAATTCTCCGTTTTCAACTTTCAATTTTGAGTCACCAAAATTTAAATTTGTATCCGTAAAGTCATAAGAAAAGCTCAAATCTAATTCTACTAATTTATCTTTAAGAAAGCTAGTGTCTTTAGCCTTAATCATATCTAAAATAAAACTAGATTTCAAGTCTACACTCAATTCATTATCAAATGATTTCAAATTACCTTCCATAAAATCAACTTGAGTAGAAAGCATTAATGAATCTGTTAAATTTAATTTTGAAATATGAACCTTATTCAGTTTAATTTTTTCTAAACTATAAACCAACGTATCTAAAGATTCCGATTCATGTTTGCTTTTAAAAGCTTTGGAGACATTGTAATTATCATCAATATCCTGGATAATCCTTACGGCACCACTATTGAGTTGAATGTTTTTAATTTCATAATCTCCTCTTATGAGTTTTAAAACATCAAAACCTACATATACATCATTCAATTCTATAAAAGCATCCTCTGTAGTTTCATTCTCAAATATTTTGAAATCTACCAAGTCTAATGATATATAGGGGAAATTTTGGAAAGGTGATAAGCTAACTGACTTTAACTCTAGTCTGCCTTCAACACTTTCGTTATAATCTAAAATTAAGTCGTAAACAATTTTATCTTTATTGATAATTAAAATGGCGCTGGCTATGACGAAGATAAATATTGGAATTGTAATTACTCCAAGTAGTATTTTTTTCCAATTTTTCATTTAAGTGAAATTTTCAATTTGAAGATTGTAAAATTAGATTTTAAAATTAATTAAAAAATGAATAGACAGAACTATTTAATAGCAGCTAATTTTGATTCTATTAGTAATTAAAAAAAGGAAACCAATAGATTCAATTGTAGATTAAAAACTTAGACCATTAAGGTTTTCTTAAAATTAATTTTATTAACTTAGCCTGTAATCTTTAATCGATTTGAAATGAAAACCAAAGCCACTATTTTGTTAATCCTAAGTTTGATTTTTATATCCTGCGAGGATTTAGAAGAACTTAACGAAGTAAATATTCCAGCTACTTTAACCCAAGAAGTAACCATTATCCTTGCAGATGATAGTGAAAATTTTAGCGAAAGCTTAAGCATAAACTTGAGCAGTAGTATAGAGCTAACTCCTTTTCTTAATAGAATTGATGAGATAGAGATTGAGGAAGCTTATTATGAGTTTACAAACTATGAAGGAACAGATGAAGCATCAGGTTCTGTTGAGGTCAGTTCCAACTCTCAAGTTTTTGGACCCTTTTCTCATAACTTTTCTAATGATTTTCAATCCCAAACAGAGTTTCAACTTTCCGGTAATACAATACTTAACTCACTTGCGGGAGAATTGAAAAATTCTGGGGTTTTAGACATAACGGTTTCAGGTAATCAAACTCCTGCACAAAATGGAAGCTTAACTGTAAAAATGACTTTGAAAATTAAAGTGAAAAGCACAGTGATTTAATCCAACTTGATATTGAATAAACTTATGAGTTAAGTATTGTTTGGCATTAATTAAGAACGTCTAAAATAAATATTTGCTTTAATTATGACAAAATATGACTCATACAAGTCTATCTTTGCCAGCAGTCTTAAAAATATATTTTTAAGTTTTAGTGCTTCTATCTTGTTAGTAATGATAATTTCATGTTCTAATGATGAAGCTACTGTTTCTGAACTCAATACCAATGACACTTACTTTCCGCCATTATCAAATTCTGAATGGGAATCATTAAATCCTAATGAACTTCATTGGGAAGAGGAAAAGCTAAATGACCTTTTTAGTTTTTTAGAAACTAACAATACCAGAGCCTTTATTGTTTTAAAAAACGGAAAAATAGTAGTTGAAAAGTATTGGGGCAAAACTATTTTAGGAACTTCAGATTTTACCGCTACTAGTCAGTGGTATTGGGCGTCTGCCGGAAAATCGTTAACAGCAGCACTAGTTGGTATTGCTCAACAAAACGGACTTTTAAACATCAATAATAAAACCTCAGATTATTTAGGTGAAGGCTGGACTCAAATGCCAACAGAGCAAGAGTCTAAAATCACCATTAAGCATCAATTATCTATGGCAACAGGTCTAGATTATGAAGTTGAAGATTTAAATTGTACAGAGCCTTCTTGCCTAATATTTAAAAATGAACCTAATCAGGTTTGGTTTTATCATAATGCACCATATACACTTTTAGAGAAAGTGGTGCAAAATGCTGTAGGAATGAGTTATAACGATTACACGCATCAAGTGTTGAAAGCTACTATTGGCATGAATGGTAGATGGCTGTCTCAAGGCTATAATAATGTGTATTGGAGCTCTGCTAGGGACATGGCTAGGTTTGGTTTATTAATATTGAATAAAGGCAACTGGGATGGTAAGGCCATTTTAAATGACTTAACATATTATGAACAAATGATTAATTCTTCTCAGGAATTAAATCCTGCTTATGGCTTTTTATGGTGGCTCAACGGCAAAGAATCCATAATCTTTCCTAGTGTTTCTAACGCTATTAACATTGAACTAGCCTCAAACGCACCTAAAGATTTAATTACTGCCTTAGGAAAAAATGGACAGTTCATCAATGTCATCCCAAGTGAGAATATGGTTGTGATAAGAATAGGAGAAGCTCCAGAAGATAGTCTTGTTCCTATTTTATTTCATAATCAAATGTGGGAGAAATTTTCAGATCTAATGAATTAATTTATTAGCATTTAAAGTGAATTTCAAGTCCAATCTTCATTTCCAAAAAAATCGATTAAAAGTTTTAAATTTTAACATCTGAAATCAAAATTTA